>NZ_AP024480.1:0-295000 GCF_017347585.1 Caldicellulosiruptor diazotrophicus | reverse complement strand
CTTGTAATCAGGCTCTTTCTGAAGATATATATTATGAAACTTCGAAATAGCAAGAGAGCTGTTTTCAATACCCCAGCATAGCCTTTTTGTTTTCTAAATAATAAAGGTAATTCTCATACGGCACATCTGGGGGACACCTGTGGTCAACATGGGGTATAAAACCGCCTTGTTCCACCACCTTTTCAAGTCTTTTTAGCTCTTTTAGTATATCCTCTTTTGAACCTTGAAGTTTTGTTTTGTCAACACCACCCATAAGCCTTATACTATCTCCGTAAAGTTTTTTCAGCACCACTGGGTCTGTGCCAGCATGTACCTCCACAGGAAACATCAGATTATACCCTGCTTCCAGCCAAAGTTCAACAATTGGCATGATGTTACCATCACAGTCAGTGCCAATTATATCCACTCCATGTTTGTGCAAAAAATCTGCTATCCTCTTGTATCTGGGCAATAAAAACTCTTTAAACATCTGCGGGGATATAATTGGTCCATTGTTAAAGGCAATATCTTCCCATCCAAGAGCAAAATCTACCTCAACGTCTTTCAATGCTTTTTCCATGAGTTTTATTGAAAAATCTGTCATATACTCAATCATCTCATCCACCAAATCGGGCATGTCGTAGAATGCAAGTGCAATGTTTTCAAATCCCATCCAATCACGAAGTTTTCCTAACAAGCTTCCACAGTGTATGCATACTGGATAGTCCCTTTCCTGAAGCTCTGAAACTATCTCATCCCAGTTTTCAGGGTATCTTGCAGGGTCATCGGGATCAAGGCGCTCTTTAAACCTTTCCCAATCATCTTTATTTTTGATAGGATATTCAAGATAATGAGGGATTGTTGATGATCTGTTTTTAAAGATTTGACACTTTATACCTTCCGAATCAATTATTATCATGTACTCGTGGGTCTCTTCTAACACCTTTTGTTCAAATTGTGGAAGAAGCCCATTTTTTATTGGAACATATTTATAAGAGTCTATGCCGAAAAATTCATAAGCCTTTTCTTCATTATCTATCTCTGGCAAAAGACCTTGAGAATGCCAGGTTGGAAGTGTTTCGTTCCAATAGCCAAACTCAAAATTTGGTATTCTATCTACGTTTTGATAATGCATAACTCTTCTAAACCTTTCTCTATTTGTCAATTTGCCTGATAGGAATTTATTCTTTATTATTCTCTCCATCAGTTTTTCCCCCTTGTCTCACCAAATCCTTGTTAAAATCCTCCACAGCTTCAAAAAATGCTTTTATATTCTCAATTGGAACATGATAAGGAATGTCACAGCCAGAAGAAATAACAAAATTGGAATACTCTTTTAGCTTGAAAAGAAGCTCCTGAGTCTTGTGATAAATGCATTCTACAGAGTCATTTCTAAATACACCCACAGGGTCAAGGTTACCAAATACAAGTTTGCTCTGTGGAACCCTTTCTATGATCTTACAAAGGTCAACACAGTTGCCAAAATGAAATCCCATACATTCAGTCTCAAGCATTGACTCAACCAAGTTCTGGGTATTGCCACAGTTATGAAGAAACACAGAAAAATTTTCATCCTGCACACTTTTTACAATTTCTTTTATGTAATGAGATGAAAACTCTAAACACTGCTGAGGTGATAGAAGACCTGCAGCCGGTTCTGCAATTAAAAGCCCATTTGCACCTGCCACTTTTAAAGCATTAGCATATCTTCTTAAATATTCTGTGCACTTTTCAAGAAGCAGATGAACTTTTTCAGATTCAAGCATAAGACTTATCATAAGCTCTGTCATGTCAAACAGTCTCACAGCAAGAGAAAAAGGACCAATCATTGTTCCAAGAATGGGTTTTTGAATATTTAAGGTTTGTAATCTTTTTATAACTTCAATCACATTTCTTGACCGCCTTGTTCCAATTTCAGGAATTTGTAGCTTTTCTGCTTCATCCAACTTTTTAACAAGAGGTTCTATAACAGATGGAACCTCCTCTGAAGAAAACCGAACAGCGCATCCAAACTCTTCTGCCTCAACTGAAAGGTCCATTGCAGTTGCAATTGCCACCATATCAAAGTTTTGGCAAATTTCTTTTAAGACATTAAAATGGACATAAGCATTTTGAGCTAAATCTTTGACATCAAAACCGTCCATTAATTTCAAAATTGGATAGCTCAAAATTGGAAAAGCTCTTTTGGTATTTTTTCCTTCATCAATTAATCTTTCTTGCCACTTTTGCATATTAAGTTTCATGTTTAAACACTCTCTTTCAGACAAAACATTATATTTATTATGTTTATTAATGATTTTTTATTTTTGCTTTTATTATATCACACATCATATTAGATTTAATAAAATTTTATTTTGTAAAGATGGACTTTTTTACGAAAAAAAGGGCAGCAGAAAAAATTCTGCTGCCCTTTTGTAACCTTTAAGTTACTTAATTTCCAATGTGCTGCACATACTTTACTGCATCTGAGCAATGCCTTGCTTTATCTGTTTTACCATAGCATCTGCTGCTTGTTTTGGTGTTGCCTTACCAGTTGTAATAAGCGAAAGTGCATTACCAGCCGGTGTCCAAACAGCAGACATCTCAGGGATGTTTGGCATAGGTATTCCAACTTTTGCTTGCTCTGCAAATGCACTCATTATTTTATCAGACTTAACTTCATTGCTTGCAAGAACGCTATTCAATACTGGAATTCTATGTCCAACCTTAAATAATGTTAAAGCTGAATTTTCGAGCAAGTATTTTGCCAATTTGAAAGCTGCATCTTTGTTTTTAGACTTTGCTGAAACAAAAGCTGCTTGAACACCAACAAACGATGGTGTTGGTTTTCCATCATCTGTCTTTGGCAGAGGTGCAACTGCAAATGGTACTTTTGCCTTTATAAAGTCCTGAACATCCCATGGACCGCTGATGTAAAATGCAATCTTGCCATTCTGGAAGTTACCTTTTGCAATATCGCCTCTTATATCCTTTGGCATGAATTTATATGTCTGAACAAAATCTCTTATCAATGAAAGTCCTTTTATTGCACCATTTGTTGCAAGTCCGATATCGTTCGGATCAAGCGAACCACCTTTGTTTTTGAATACATATCCGCCGTTTTGAGCAATGAATGCAAAGCTGAAATAGAAGTTGTTTACATCGTACATAAATCCAACTTTTTTAGCTAATGTAATGAGTTGGCTCATTGTCTTTGGAGCCTCTTTCACTTTTGAGGTATTATAGAAAAGCGCATATGTCTCCATAGCAATTGGAAGAGCATAGAGCTTCCCTTCAAACGAACATGCTTCAAGCGCAGTTGATACAAAGTTTTTCTTATCAATGAGATTTGCCGGAACTGGTTCTAAAAGTTTTGCTTTCCAGAAAGCACCTAGATTGTCATGTGGAATACCAAACATGATGTCTGGCCCTTTCCCACTCATTGCAGCTGTCTGAAAGCTCTGGAATGAACCTTGGTCTGTGATGACTTTAACTGTGTATCCATTTGCTTTTCCCCACTTATCTGCAATTGGTTGCAAAGCTTTTACTTCATCTTGAGTAAGATGTGACCAGACAACAAGTTGCTTTTTTGACGTCGCAAATACTCCGCTCAGTGGTATCAGCGTAACAGCTACAAAAGCAATTATCAACGCTACCGTCAAGAACCTTTTTAGATTTTTCATAATTAAAACAACCTCCCTTAATTTATTTGATATGCAAACGTTTGATAATTACATTATATATTTCTCTCTAAAAAAAGTCAAGAGAGAGAAAAAATTTTTCACTTTGTTAATAAATTTAGCCTATTTTTCATGCAATCATTATAACGTTTGTACTTTTCCGCATGATTCTCTTTCAACAATCTGATGTGGAACTATTATTCTTCTGTATGTCTTTGTTGACTCGCTTAAGTCCATCATCAACACTTCAGCAGCAAGTCTACCAAGATGAAAAATATTAATGTCAACTGTTGTTAATGGAGGTCGGCATATCTCACTCACATTTGAGTTGTTGAAAGCAATCACTGAAAGGTCTTTTCCCACCTTAAGATTCAGATTTTCAGCAACTTTGAAAACTTCTATTGCTACCAGATCATCCATACACACGATGGCGGTGGGTCTGTCTTGTTGATTTAAAATCTCATATGCATTTTCTCTGTAGCTTTTCTTGTAATAGTTTGCAAATTTTATATATAAACTTTTTGGTTGTATACCATATTTCTCAAGAGCTTTCCTGTAGCCTGAAAATCTGTCGCTTGTTACAACCAAATCACTTGGTCCACCCATGAATGCAATTTTCCTGTGTCCCAACCTTATAAGGTACTCGGTGGCTTCAAACCCTGCTTTGACATTGTCATTGTCCACCCAGTTCACACTGTTTTCATAGCCAATCGGTCTTCCAATCACTACAAATTTAAAGTCAATACTCTTTAGATACTCAATTGCAGGGTCTTTTTCCCTTGATGAAAGGAGCACAAACCCGTCAACCTTTTTACTCTCAACAAGTCTTTTCAAAAGTTCTCTTTCCTTTTCAGGGTTTGATAGTGCAAGCAGAATATCATACTCAAAGTTATTAACAACTGCACATATGCTTGTTATCACCTGGTCGAAAAAAGAATTTAAAAAGGCGTTCTCGGGTTCTCGCGGCACAAATACACCAACCGTGAAAGATTTTTTTACAACCAGCCCTTTTGCATTTGCGTTTGGAACATAACCAAGCTTTTTTATTGCCTCAAGAACCCGCTTGGTTGTCTCAGGGCTGATTTTGCTACTGCCTGCAAGAACCCGCGAAACAGTTGATGGTGAGACATTAGCTTCTTTTGCTATTTCTTTTATTGTTGCCATCACCTATCAATCCTCGTGGAGTTTTGGGATGTACATCTTTTCGTAATATTCTTTTACCATCCTCTCTGCAGAGAACTTTTCAAGTGTAGATTCTATGCTGTTTTGCATCATCTTTACCCATTTATCTCTGTTTTTGTAGTATGTTGGTATTACCTCGTTTTGCATGACATTAACTAAACTCTTAAGGTCGTGATTATCCTGCTCTTTTTCATCTTTTGATTCAAACCCATCGCCAATCTGCCACCCATTGATTCCATGCTGGCACGCCTCAGGCCACCATCCATCTAAGGTTGAAACGTTCAAAACACCGTTCATTGCAGCTTTCATTCCCGAGGTTCCGCACGCCTCTAAAGGTCTTCGTGGGTTGTTCAGCCAGATATCGCATCCGCGCGTGAGCATCTTGCCAATTTCCATGTCATAGTCTTCCAAGAACACAACCTTGCCGGGATACTTTTTGGACATTGCAATGATATTGTTGACAATCTCTTTACCAGTGTCATCAAGTGGGTGGCTTTTGCCTGCAAAGATTATCTGTAAATCGTTTTTGAACATCTTGTCAGCCGCTTCTTTGTCCCTGAAAATGAGGTCGCTTCGCTTATATGGAGCCGCCCTTCTTGCAAATCCGATGGTTAAAACGTCTTCTCTTAACTTAACACCTGTTCTTTTTTCAACAAAATCCAAAAGCTCACGTTTTATTTGAGTATGTGTGTGCCAAAGCTTTTCAGGATTGTGTCTTGATTCTAATATTCTTCTGTCCGCCCATGTTCCAACATGAACACCGTTTGTGATACCAATTATTCTGCTTCTTCTATCAACCTGAGCCCACATAGCATTTGCTGTTATTCTGTGAAGGTCAGATACAGCATTTGAAATACGAGCAAGTCTTAACGCTGCAACTGTCATGTTAAAAGGTGCACCGCCAATATAAACAAGTTGTTCTTCAGTTAAGTTCAAGTTTGCACCCATGTACATAAGGAGTTTTAAAGGATGTGTTTCATTCCCTGCCTCAACAGGTGTATGCGTTGTAAACACAATCTTTTCTCTTGCTTTAGATAATGCCTGAACAAATGAAAGACCTTTTTCCTCCATATAATGCCTTACAAGCTCAAGTCCAGCAAATACAGCATGTCCTTCGTTGAAATGATACACATCAACCTTGATACCAAGCTCTTTTAAAGCTCTCACACCGCCAATACCCAAAACCATCTCTTGAGCAACTCTTTCTTCCCCAAACCAGCCATACAACTGTCCTGTAATCCACCTGTCGCTATTTTCAGGAAGGTCAGTATCAAGAAGGTAAAGGTCTGCGTTCTCGAAATTATCAACCTTCCATACCTTGCAGTATACATCTCTGTTTCTTATTCTTACCTTTACCTTTACACCTGTGTCTTTTAAAAAGTTGTACCGATAGATTGGAAAAGCATCAATCACACCATATTCTTCTGTAACAATCTGTTTGTTATACCCTTGTTTCCACAGTATTCCAACACCTACAACAGGGTATCCAAGGTCTTTTGCAGCTTTTAAATAGTCGCCTGCAAGTATTCCAAGCCCCCCTGCATAGATTTTAAAGTTAGAATCAAGACCGAACTCCATGCTAAAATACGCAACAGTAGGTAGTTTTTTCATTGAATCAACTCCTCCTTATAAAATTGTTTTCTTGCAAAATCAAATACAAAATTAACCCTTGACAGCACCTGCTGCAAGACCGCTCTGAATCTGTTTTTGAAGCGCCATGTATATAATCACAATTGGCAGTGATGCCAATATTGATGCTGCTGAGAACATAGGCCAGTTAGCTGAAAACTGGTTGTTTATAAAGTTTCTAAGTCCAATCGGGACTGTTGCATTTTCAGGTGACTGCAAAACTAAGCTGGAAAGTAAAAACTCATTGAACACACCGTTAAAACTCCAGATAAACATCACAGCAAGCATTGGAGCAGTAAGTGGTAGAATAATCTTTCTGAAAATTAGAAAATGTCCTGCACCGTCAATTATTGCTGCCTCATCAATCTCGTATGGTATCTGGTCCATGTTTCCTTTCAAAAGCCAGATGTTAAACGCAGAACCACCTGCCAGTACCAGAATGAGCGCAAAAAGATTGTCAAGAAGATTGAACTTTGCCAAAAGACCATAAATCGCAGGCATTGCCATAAATGTTGGAAACATCTGCAATATCAAAAGTGTTTTGAGTCCGTTTTTCCTTCCAACAAAATTTATTCTTGAAAATGCATATGCTGCTGGGGCTGTCATGAAAATCTGCAAGAATGCAACTCCAAAACACACAATCAAGCTATTTTTGACCCACATCACAAAATCAGGCAGTGTCTGAGAAGGACTGCTCTTTTTCCTAAAAAGCTCAATATAGTTTTCAAACGTAATCTCCTTTGGGAAAAATGATGACTGGAAGAACGCCCCACCTTTTGATACCGACGCAACTATAATAAACCATGTAGGAAGTAGTGACAGTATTATCGCAACCCAAATAATCACTCTTGATATCCACAGAACAATAGCATCCTGCCTTGTCATATACTCTCTTCCAACCATTATCTTTCACCACCTTCAAACGCTCTTGTCAGCTTCATGTTGATAAGCGAAATTGTTCCCACTATAAAGAAGATTATGATTGACATTGCAGAGGCCAAATCGTACCTGTAAAACTGCATTGTAAGCTTGTATGTTGTTGAAACAAGAAGGTCTGTGTGCCCTGCAAACTGAGTGTCAAGCCTTGCAGGTCCGCCGCCTGTCACAAGGTATACAACGTTGAAGTTATTGAAAGCATATGCAAACGATGAAATCAAAATTGGAAGAGCTGTTGGTACAATCATAGGTATTGTAATTTTAAATAGCTTTGTAAACCAGCCAGCACCGTCTATCTCAGCAACCTCGTAAAGTTCTGGTGGAATTGACTGAAGAGCACCAAGTGATGCATTCATCATAAACGGGTATGAAAGCCACAGATTAACAATAAATATGCTTATCTTAGCCCAAAAAGGGTCTGTCATCCAAGGCAGTGGATTTATATGAAAGGTTTTTAAAAGCATATTAATAGCCCCATACTCTTCATTCAAAAGTCCCTGCCATGCTAATGAAGCAATTGTTCCTGGTATGGCCCATGGGATTATTAATATTGACCTGTAAATATTTGTCTCTTTCATAAATTTGTTGTTAAGAAGCACAGCAAGCAAAAGCCCCACTGCAAAATTGATAAGAACTGTAACAAGTGCAAATGTAAATGTCCATGCAAATGTTGGCGCAAATACCTCTTTGAAAGGTCCTGTTATGATATCAACAAAGTTCTTAAATCCTACAAATTTGTAGTCTTCCATGTGATTGAGATTAAAATTTGTAAATGCATAGTACACTGTCATGGCAATAGGAAAAAAAGATAGCACTGCCATGGATATCAAAGCTGGCGCAAGATATACATAACCTATTGGCTCGCGCTTTTTCATAATCTTTTTCCTCCTTTGAAATAGAATGTGCAATCGTTTGCTCTTGAAGATATTATACAATTATCTTTCTTACGTGTCAACATTTTTTTAGCCTTTTTATAAGAATTTATTTAACAATTACAATTTCGTAGCTCTCCGGACTTAGCTCAACATCAATATAGCATGAATGATTTTTAATTTTCTGCTGTGTGCTGAAAAATTCAATCTCCCTGTCGACAATAAACTCTGACCACAGCCTTACTTTTTGCAAAGCTTTGCGTGGATTAAAAAGAATGTACACAGCTTCACTTTCACTTTTTCTTTCAAAACAAAGTACATCACCAATTGGAACTTCTCTTACATTGTCACTATTTAGAGCCGAAGATGCCTTTTTAAGGGCAATCAATCTTCTGTACAGGTTAAAAATCTCCTTGTCCTGCTTTTTTTCTTCCCATATCATCCCCCTTCTGCAGTCAGGGTCATGACCGCCTTCCATTCCAATCTCATCGCCATAGTAAATCATAGGAATTCCCTGATAGGTAAGGTTGTACACTGCTGCAAGCATTGCAAGTTTTTTGTCTCCAAGTCTTGTTAAAACCCTTTCTGTGTCGTGGCTGCCAATGAGGTTCAGCTGGCATGAAAATAGTACAGGATTAAATTTTAGCCTGTAATCTGCCAAAATTCTTGATGCATCCTCTGCATTATATTTACCCATCAAATATCTTGCAAAAACCTCCCACGAAAAGTAGTTCATCACCCCGTCAAACATGTCTCCCATCAAAAAGTTTTCGCTTCTGTGCATAACCTCACCAATTAGAATAACATCTTTTTTTGTGGCTTTTAGCACCCTTCTTATCCTTCTTAGAAAGTTTTTGTCAAGCTCGTTAGCAACATCAAATCTAAAGCCGTCAACGTCAAACTCCAAAAGCCAGTACTTTAAAACCTCCAAAAAGAAATCCTGAACCTCTTTGTTTGAAGTATTTATTCTCGGCATGCTGTTTACATTTGTTGCAAAGGTCTCATAGTTACCTTTTCGGATATCTACTGGTAAAGACTTTATATTATACCAGCTATAATATTTTGAATTCTTTCCATTTTTTATAATATCCTGAAAAGCAAAAAATCCAACGCCTGTGTGGTTAAAAACCATGTCAAGTATTATTCGGATGCCATTTTCGTGAAGATTGTCAACAAGTTCTTTGAACTCTTCTTTTGTACCCAAAAGTGGGTCAACATCAAAATAGTCGTCAACGTTGTATCGATGGCTTGAGTTTGATTTAAAAATTGGTGTAAGATAAATGGCATTTATTCCAAGAGCTTTAAAATACTCTATTTTTTCTTTTATGCCTGCAAAATCACCACCAAGAAAAACTTCAGAGCCTGGTACATCCCAGCTGCAGTAATTCCAATCAAATAACTTATTACTGTGTACTTGTTTTTTGCTTCTTTTGAATCTATCAGGGAATATCTCGTAGACAACCAAGCCCTCTATAAAAGAAGGTTTCTCAAATATATCTGCTTCATTTGCATATGGAAACTGAAAAGCATCAAAATAAAGGTTTTCTTCGGTATCTGTAATCCCAAACTGGTTAAACATTTTAAAATTCCCATCTAAAAGTTCAATCAAGAATTTATACGCAAATCTTGGCGTTCTATTTTGTACCTGTGCTGTATACACCTCAAAATTTCCAACATTCATGTAAAAATCCATCTTTACTTTCTGCACATTCAAATCATATCTGTCTGAGAATATCAAACTGACACTTCTTACAAAACCTTTTTGCACCCATAGTCTTACATAGAACTTATTTCTGCTCAGAGCAAAAACGTCATGAACTTGATTGTGAAGAACCTGCAAACTGTGCACTCTCCTTTTAAAATATTTTTCGAGATACAACATTGAAATTTATTTTATCACTTTTCTTTTTATAATGCAAATGTTTGCACATCAATTTTTTAAAAGCATCTTCAAAGTTTTCAAAAAGTCAAGTTTGGGTATTTTCAAATCAATCAAATAATTGTAAAATAAAATAGAACAAAAAATCAAAATAAAACAATATCACGACAATATAATTTAAAAGAAAGGTGGAAAAAATGCAGGATATAAGAAATATCAAAACACAGATATGCAGAATTGGAAGAATCATGTACGAAAGAGGTTATATTAGCGGACCTGATGGAAACATCTCTGTTAGAGTGGACAAGGATAAAATTATTACAACACCTTCTGGGGTATCAAAAGGTTTTTTGAGTGAAGATATGCTTGTTCTAATTGATATAGAAGGTAAAATTATTGAAAAGTCAAACTACAAGCCATCCTCTGAGATAAAGATGCACCTTAAAGTCTATCAAGAAAGAGAAGATGTTAATGCCTGTGTTCATGCACACTCACCTTATGCAACCACATTTGCAGTCTTAAGAAAGCCTCTTGACAAACCAATTTTAGCAGAGTCTGTTTTCATCTTTGGCGGGTACATTCCTGTTGCGCCGTTCGCAACACCTTCAACAGTTGAGGTACCAGAGTCAATAGCACCATTTATAAAAGACTATGATGCTGTACTTCTTTCAAACCATGGTGTTTTGACATACGACAAGCACTTGGAGATGGCATTTTACAAGCTTGAGGTTGTTGAGTTCTGGGCAAAGATTTTATTTTTATCAAGTCAAATAGGCACACCGCAGGTTCTAAGCGCTGAGGAGATTCAAAAGGTTTTGGATTTGAGAAAGGATAAATAAATTAAAAGCATAATATAGAAAGGAGACCAAAAATGCTTGATTTAGAAAAACTTAAAAACCCAGATAATTTTTACAGGTGCGCACCTTTCTGGAGCTGGAATGACAATTTAAAAGAGGAAGAGCTTTTGCGCCAGATAACCGAAATGCACCAAAAAGGTTATGGTGGCTTTTTCATGCACTCAAGGGTTGGGCTTGTGACAGAGTATCTTTCTGATGAGTGGCTTTACCTTGTAAAAAAATGCATAGAACATGCAAAAAAGTTAAACATGCTTGCATGGCTTTATGATGAGGACAAGTGGCCGTCTGGTTTTGCAGGCGGAGAAGTTGCCCTTAAAAACCCTTCTTACAGGCACAAATTCTTAGTACTTTTAAAGGAAGAACAGTTAGAACAAGATGATGAGGTTTTATCAAGCTTTGTGCATGAAGGTGTAAAGTACATTGTTGCAAAGCGCACAATGAAGCTTGGCGACAAGTGGTTCAACGGAAGCTGCTACGTTGACCTTCTTTCAAAAGAGGTAACTTTGGAGTTTATAAACCTCACACATGAGAGATACAAAAGCTATTGCCAAGAGTATTTTGGCGATACAATGCCGGGAATATTCACAGATGAGCCAACATATTTAAGGGTACACTACAAAGATATTGCTACATTGCCATGGACAGAAAAGTTGCCAGAAAAGTTCTTGCAGGAAAAAGGGTATGATATAAAAGATCATTTTGAAGAGCTCTTCTTCAATGTGGGCAATTACCACAAGGTCAGATTTGACTTTTTTGATATTGCGCTTGAAATGTTCATAGAAAACTTTACTATTCCTTATGCAAAGTGGTGTGAAAAAAATGGTGTCATGATGACAGGGCATTATATGGCTGAAGATACAATGCGTGGCCAGATTGAATGGATAGGCGCTGCAATGCCTCACTATGAGTACATGCAGCTTCCTGGAGTTGATAAGCTTGCAAGACATTTAGAGCAGGTAGTTACAATGAAACAGGTATCATCGGTTGCAGAGCAGCTTAACAAAAAAGGAGTACTGTGCGAAACTTTTGGAACAACAGGGCAGCATGTGAGTTTTCTTCATAGAAAATGGATATCAGACTGGCAGGCAGTGCTTGGTATAACATACATAAACCCACATCTTAGCCTATATTCCATGAGAGGTGAGAGAAAAAGAGACTATCCACCAAACCTTTTTTACCAGCAGCCATGGTGGGAAGATGAAAAGTTCTTTGCAGACTATCTTGCAAGAATTTCGTACATAGCAGGGCTCGGCAAAAGAGATGTTGATGTGCTCTTACTTCACCCTATATCATCTGCCTGGTCAGAGTATTCTAAGTTTGATGACAGCGTGGACAAGCTGGATATTTTGCTTGATAAAACGGTAAAAGAGCTCATAGCAAACAAGATTGACTTTCACTTTGGCGATGAAATAATCCTATCAAAGTATGCACAAGTTGAAAATGACAAAATTAAAGTTGGCAGTTATAGCTACAAAGTAGTTGTCTTGCCGCCTCTTACAAATTTAAGGAAGGCAACTTTTGAACTTTTGGAAGACTTTGTAAATAATGGTGGCAAAGTAGTTGCACTTAAAGATTTCATGTTTTCAAGATTTGAACTTTGCATGATAGACGGCAAAAAGTTTGATATTCCTTTAAAAGAGAAATTTATAAATGCTGCCGATTTGAATGAACTTGTGAATATCTTAAAAGAAGAGGTTTCAACTTATATTGAAGTAATTGATAAAAAGACAGGTCAAAACGCTAAAAAAATCATACTTCAGAGCAGAAAGCTAAATGATGGAAACAGAATAATATTTTTGGCAAACACAGACCTTCAAAGAGAAGCAGAAATCACAATAAAAATTCCTACTGACAAAAATGTTTTTGTCGCAAACCTTGTAGATTTTGGTGTGTTCAAGATTCCAACATTAAGAAAAGAAAAAGGCTTTGCTGTGATTGATGCAACAATGTATCCTGCATCAAGCCTGTGTCTTTTGGTATCTAGCAAGGAGCTTTCGCATAATACAAAAAATGTCATATCAGGCGTTGTATTTGACAATAGTTTTGAATACAAAACAGGTAGCGGTGAGTTTGACATAGAACTTAAAAACTACAATATACTAATACTTGACAAAATAAAATATGAAGTTGATGGAAAGGTAATTTTTGAAGATTGTTATTGTGCCCAGGTTTGGCACAAGCATTTTTATAATCTTCCAGAGGGAACCCCTTTCAAAGCCACCTACTATTTTGAGGTTGAAAAAGTACCGTCAAAACTTTTTGTGGCAATAGAATGTGCTGAGAACCTCGATATGATTCTTGTAAACAATCAGCCTGTCAAATTTGAGAGAAAAAGTGAAAGTTTTTCGCCCGACCAGAACTTTTTAGATGTTAACATTGGCAAGATTGATATCACCTCTTTTGTCAAAGAAGGCAAAAATGAAATAGTACTAAGTGGCAGAAAGTCAAACAACATCACAGCACCTGGCTGTCATGAGAGGGTAAAAGACTCCAAAAACCACAGACCAACTGAGGTTGAAGCCATTTATCTTGTAGGAAGCTTTTCTCTTATCTGCGTTGATGAGACAAGGTTTATCTTAACCGAGCCTAAAAAGCCATGTCATTTTGATATAACAAAAGACGGGTATCCTTTTTATGTTGGGTCGCTAAGTCTAAAAAGCTCTTTTGAGATTACAAAAGAAAGTTCAAAAAGATTTTATATAAAGCTCAATAGTGTCAATGCGGCAGTTGCTAAAGTGTTTGTAAACGGCAAGAAAATATGCACTCTTTTTTCCCAGCCGTTTTTGGCTGACATAACAGAGTATGTAAATGAGGGCAAAAATGATCTCGAGATAATTTTAACAAACACACTTTTTAACCTTATAGAAGCAAACCACAAAGCAGACGTGTTTGATGAGCTGTACAGACGTCCGCAGAGCTTTATTGACTTTGAAAACTTCACATCACGCTATATGATCTTGCCATTTGGCCTTGGAAGTTATAGTATATTAACATCTAATGTTTAAAGGAGGCAGATTTAAAAATGGAGATTCTAAACGAGATATCACAGCTTATTCAAAAAGGCAACGCAAAACTTGCACCTGAAAAGGTAAAAGAAGCTTTATCTTCCGGAATCTGTGCTGAGACAATCTTAAACGATGCGCTCATTCAAGCAATGTCGGTTGTTGGTGAGAAGTTCAAAAACAATGAGATTTACGTACCAGAGGTGTTGATTGCAGCACGTGCAATGAAAGCTGCTCTGGAAGTATTAAAGCCAATCCTGACAGAGACAGGTGTAAAGCCTATCGGTAAGGTTGTAATTGGCACTGTAAAAGGCGATTTACACGATATTGGAAAAAACTTAGTTGCTATGATGATGACAGGTGCAGGGCTTGAGGTAATCGATCTTGGGGTGGATGTTGCACCTGAAAAGTTCTGTGATGCTGTAAAAAATCATAGTCCACAGATTGTTGCAATGTCAGCATTGCTTACAACAACTATGCCAAACATGAAAACAACAATTGAAAAGCTACAGGAGCAAGGACTTCGCGACAAAGTAAAGGTGATTGTTGGTGGTGCACCTGTGACAGAAAGCTTTGCAAAAAACATTGGTGCTGACGGATATGCACCTGATGCGGCATCTGCTGCAGAACTTGCAAAAATGTTTATAAAAGGTGCTGCTTGAAAATTTAATATATTAATCAAAATAGCCACAGGCAGTCTTGCCTGTGGCTTATCATTTTCTACATACTCATTTTAACTATCATAGCCGCAATGATTAAAACAAAAAAATCTACAGCTATCGCTACCGGTATCAGATACCTTGTCTTTTTTACATTGGTTGCTGCAAGGTATGTGGTGATGACGTAAAAGAGAGTTTCAGTTGATGCGCATATTATAGAAGAATATATGCCTATGTCAGAGTCAACACCGTATTTTTCGAAGATGTCTTTTAACACTGCGAAGCTACTACTGCCAGAAAACGGCTTTATTATAATAAGACCAAGCACTTCTTTGTATATTCCAAAAAAGCTCAATACGGGAGACAAGAGCTTTTGTAGGATATCCAGAACCCCTGTCTTTGTGAAAAGCTCAACAGCCACAATCAGTGCAAAAACGTTGGGGAATATCTTTATTGAAATCCTAAGTCCATCTTTCACACCTTCTACAAAGCTTTTAAATACATCTATCTTTTTTGCGGCTGCAAGCAGGATTATTACAAGTAAAAAAGAGACTATCAGATAATCTGAGATATTTTTCATTTCTTCCACACCTTCGATAAGACTCTGCACATTATAATTCCCACAAAAAGACTTGCCATTGAAACAAAAAGTGTGGGAAAGGTAATGGCTGCTGGAGCTGATGATGAAAATTTGGTTCTCAGAAGTATTGCAGTTGTTGGAATCAGCTGAATTGAACAGGTGTTTATCAGCACAAACAAAATCATATCGTCAGAGGCTGTAGAATTTTTGGCTTCTTTTGAAAGCTCTTGCATGGCAAGTATACCTGCCGGCGTTGCAGCATTACCAAGCCCGAGCATGTTAGCAACAACATTTAAAAGCATAAAATTCAGCGCTCTTTCGTTTTTTGTTTTAAATAAAGCTTCAAAAATGGGTTTCAAAAGCTTTTTTAAAATCTCAACAAGGTTGCTATCCTGCACAACTCTCAAAAATCCTGACCAAAGCATTATTGAAAGCAAAATGGTTAAGAAAATATCAGCTGCTTTTTGAGGTGCCGAGAACAGAATTTCAGTAATTTTTTCTACATTCCCAAAAAGAAGCTGGTACAAAATAGAAGATACAATTGCACCAAGCCAGAATGCGTTCATTTTTTGAGCCTCTTTAGAGTTTTTGTTACTATATAATTTATACTTAAGCTTGCTTGAGAATATAACAAAAAAGCACTCTGCCAAAGAATACAAAAAACACTTTTAGCAGAGTGCAAACTTTTAAAAAGCAAATCCTCATTAAAATTTACAACTTATAAATATAAAACCTCCTTTAATAAATCCATATCAAGAAGAGGTGTGTAAGGCGCTGTGCTCTCAACATCAACAAACCTTCCCTCTTGGGCAGAAAGATAGATTGCCCACAGAGTTTCCAGCACATGATAAGAAAGCCTGCCCGATGCCCTAAGAGGTGTTGAGAGCTTTATTGAAAGTGCCATGTCAAGTATCCCAAGCCCGCGCAGGTTGTCGTAATTGAACGGATTGATGGTGGGCATCTTTGTAAATTCCTTATCATCATGTCTTTTTAAATATACTCTACCATGGTCAAAAAAGTTCGGATCTGGAACAATTAACGTACCTTCTGTCCCATAAATCTCTATCCCACGCAGGTTTGTATCCGGCACATCATACGACACAGTGACATTTCCTATAACACCTGTGTCAAAAAGAAGGTTTGCAGACACATATGTCGGCATCTCAACCTCAATCTTTTCTCCTCTGTGAGGCTCAGAAGTTATAAGCCTTTCTTTGTATGTTACCATGCCCATACCAGATACTTTTTTGACAGATCCAAGTAAAAACGCAAGAGCTGTTAAACAATAAGGCCCGACGTCAAAAAGCGGTCCTAAGTATTTTTTGAAAATAAAATGAGGGTTTGGATGCCACTTTTCAGGTCCACCGTAGAGTATAAAACAGTTTGCAGCAAAGGGTCTTCCTATCCATCCATCTTCAATTAGCTTTTTTGCTGTCTGAATGTTCGCACCAAGAAATGTATCAGGCGCACATCCAACTTTAAGGTTTTTCTTTTCTGCTAACTCCAGAATTTCTTTTGCTTCCTTAAGCGTTGAGCAAAGAGGCTTTTCACTGTAAAGATGCTTTCCACTTTCCAAAACCCTTTTGTTTATTTCATAGTGGTGCTGAGGCGGGGTGAGGTTAACAATTATATCCACATCAAGGTCATACACTTTGTCAGGTTCTACCGCCTGCGACACAGAAAACTCTGTAGCTATGTTCTTTGCCTTATCTGCGTCCACATCTGCGCACGCAACAACGTCAAATATCCCAAACCTTTTGAGATTTTTAAGGTAAACTGGCGCAATGTTGCCACAGCCAAGCACTGCAACTTTGATTTTGTTCACATTTTTCATCTCCTTATATTTTAAAAAATTTATCTGCATTATTATAACATAAATCGATTTCTCCCTTAATCACAAAGATTATTAGGCCCCAGAAACAAGAAAATCTTTATATCTGTATATCATGCTAAAATTGCTATATTCTTGATTTATTTCAACCATATTTTAAAATGAATATATCCACCCACTATAAATGTCTCAAGTTTTATATCCAAAATCTTGCAGAGTTCTTTCACGATAGACAGCCCCAGCCCAAAACCTTTCTTGCTTGATTTGTATCTTTCAAATAGAAAAATGAGTTCCTCTTCTTTGAGGTCTGTCTTATTGTAGATATCCACATACTCCCTCTCGGCCTCAATATATACCTTTTTATCTTTTGTATTTTCAATTGCATTTTGCAGAAGGTTGTTTATTATTCTTCTAAATGAATTTAAGTCAGTCTTTATCTTTGGGGAATTTAAGCTTCTGATAATAATCTCAACATCTTCAATCTCAGCAAGCTTCTTGAGCTGTTCGCATGACTGCTTGATTACTAAATTAACATTAACTTCTTCTATCTTTTTCTCAATTATCCCCGCTGAAATCTTTGAAAGCTCAACCATATTGGAAATCAGGTTTTGCATATAATCACACTGCTTTCAATTCCATCCATATTCTGTTTAATCTTTTCTTTTTCATCAATATCCAAATATTTTGTGCTCTCACAATAGCCTTTTATAACAGCAATAGGTGTTTTCAAGTCATGAACAAAATTAGCAACAAATTCTCGTCTTACCCTCTCAAGAAGCCTCAATGAATTTTTTAGGCTATTGATGGACCTTGCGAGGTCTCCAACCTCATCTGTTGAGCTGTCTTTAAGTTCAAAGTCCTCGCCTTTAGCAATCTTTTGCGTAGCAACTGAAATTTTTATTATACGCTTTGAAATATGTCGTGAGATCAAGAGCGATACTAAAAGCCCAATTAAAATAAAAATAATGCTAATTTTAATTAGATTTTTTGATATTATACTCAATGCATATCCATAATATGGTTTTGTAGTTATTGCAATAGAAGTAAAATCCCCTCTTTTCAACACGTATGCAATATATTCAACTTTAAGATGTGGATGAGAAAATTCATAAACTCCTGTCGAATTGAATACAGGCATAATCATGTGATAGGGGATATCTAATCCACCTTTTTCAAGGACAGAGGTATATCACCTAAAGAGGCTCCAAAGTATATGGCTATCTTTACTAAAGAAATTCAACTAATGAACGGCAATGAACATATTCATTATCCAATGATCATTGTAAAAAACAAGCTTTTTTCACAGTTTGAAAGCAAGAAATTAAAAGAGACTGCAGACAGAGGGAAGATTATTCCGCTTTATATCCCCTATGTTAACGATAAGGGACCACTTTACCATATAAAGCAAGGCCATTTAACTTTAGTACAGTTCGAAAACGGATTTTCATTTAGTGCAACGCTTGCAACAGACGACAAGCCATACTTTTATGACTTTAGCAAAGGGGTTTCACCTGTGTTGGTATTTATCTTCTTTTTCATACTTCTGGGAAGCATGATATTGTTTACACCAATTATCTCTCAAGAAAATGCGTTCAAACCTTCTTTGTATTTTTCAAGCTTAGGAACAGGCTACATGCTAATTGAGATTCCGCTTATTCAAAAGTTTATTCTATACTTGGGTCATCCAGTACTTGCCTTCAATTATGTACTTGCTGAGCTTTTGATTGGCAGCGGAATAGGTGCATACTTTAGCAATGCAAAGGTGTTTAACAATCTGTCAAATAGAATATATTTGCCTGCTCTTTTGGTCATGGTAATAAATATTGGTCTAATACTTTCTTTGAACTCAATATTCAAAGTGACTTCCAATTTTAGTTTAGTCAGCAAAATACTAATTGCAGTCATACTGGTTATGATTCAAGGCTTTTTCATGGGAATGCCGTTCCCAAGAGGTATAAAGATATTAAGCGAAAATAAAAAGAAAAGCAAAACAATTCCTGTGATGTGGGGACTCAATGACGTAATGTCAGTTGTAGGTTCAGTATTATCAATTATGCTCTCAATGGAATTTGGATTTACCATTGCTATGCTTGCAGGAGCTATTTTATATGGGCTTATAAGTTTACAAAATAGAAATTTGGGAATTGCTAAATAAAAAATGAAAGGTGGAATTTAGGGATGAAAGAGGCACTGCTTATACTTCTCGCAATGAGCGGATGTTTGCTAGCACACATTTTCATGCACAAAGCAATGATGGGAAGAGGTTGCCACGGCCATGACCACCACCACAGCAATGAAACCCAAAAAGCATCTGACTTCAAAGATCACCAGTTCCATCAACATCATCACAGTGAAGAATTAGTTGCACTTGATAAACCTAAAAGTGAAGAGAACAAGTAGAGGGATTTATCCCTCTTTTTTTTTTGTGATTTATCGCATCAAATTGGACAATATAGACAAAAAGGTTCATATGGTATATAATAATGCAAACGATATCATTTGAGAAAGGGGAATATTTCAATGAAGAGAATCTTAAGGTACATACTCATATTTGCTATCGTTTTTGTAATTGGACTTAGTTCGTTTTTGGCAGGTTTTTCTAATTCTCAAAGCCAAGTTCAAACTAAAAAAGACGGTTTGATTTTCTATGAAGTTTTTGTCAGGTCATTTTATGATAGTAGTGGTGATGGCATAGGGGACATAAATGGTTTGGCTGAAAAACTTCCATATATCAAATCCTTAGGTGTAAATGCCATCTGGCTTATGCCAATATTTGAATCTCCAAGCTATCACGGATATGATGTAACAAACTATTACAAAGTCAATCCCGACTATGGTACAAATGAGGATTTTGTCAACTTCATAAAAAAGGCTCACAAGATGGGTATCAAAGTAATTATAGATATGATGATAAATCACACAAGCAGCAAACACCCTTGGTTTATCGAAGCATCAATTAATAAAAATAGCAAGTACAGAAACTATTATATCTGGGCAGCACCAAACACAAACCTCGATGAACCATCAGAACTTGGCACAAGGCAATGGTACAAGAAGGGTGATAGTTACTACAATGCTATATTTTGGTCTGAGATGCCCGATCTCAATTTTGACAATAAAGCTGTGAGAGAAGAGATGAAGAAAATCGCCAAGTTCTGGTTAGAAAAAGGAGTAGATGGATTTAGGCTTGATGCTGCAAAGCATATTTATCCTTTGAGCAGAGAAAAAGATACTCTTTTGTGGTGGGAAGAATATGCAAAATTCTGTCGAAGTATTAAAAAAGATGTATACCTTGTAGCAGAAGTGTGGGACAGCCCTCAAAGAATAGCGCAATATGCAAAGATTTTTGATTCTTGCTTTAATTTTACTATTGCTCAAAACATCATTGAAGGAGTAACATATGAAAATACTCAAACTTTGCAAAATAACCTCTCTTCAATATACAATCTCTACAAAAATGTCAATCCCCAATTTGTTGATGCACCATTTTTGACAAACCATGATATGAACAGAGCTTATACCGAAATTGGGTCAAATAGCAAAATGAAATTAGCTGCAGCATTATTATTGACACTGCCTGGCAATCCTTTCATCTACTATGGTGAAGAAATTGGCATGAAAGGACAAAAGCCAGATGAATATATTAGAGAACCATTCAAATGGTATGAGACATGGAAAAAAGGACAGACAAACTGGGAGATGAGTCTTTACAATAGCGGCCCTGATGTTGCTTCAGTTGAAAAACAAGAAAAAGACAAAAATTCTTTACTCAATTTCTACAGAGACATGATTGGTTTCCGAAAAAAGAACTTACCATTACTAAAAGGAGACTTCCAGTTAATTAAAACCTCTGCTGATACACTTTGTTTCGCAAGAGTTTACAATAATCAGAAGATGGTTTTAATTTTTAACTTTACGGGCAAGGAATTATCAAAGACTATAACCCTGCCATCTAATATTAAGCTTGCCGGCAAAATAGTTAAAGGATCTGGGAAAATCTTGTCTTTAAAAAATGGAAAACTTTCTTTTTCAATAAAATCTTATTCCTTTATCATCTTAAATTAACAGCTAGAAAAACTAAAATCATATCTTTAATAGAGTTGCAGAGACGGGCAATTTTTTCAGAATCGCCCGTCTTTAAATTTTTTTAAAAAATCTTTTATCATCTATTCAAAAAACTAATTTTAGATTTATATGTTCACAATCATTTAACAAAAAATAAATTTAAAACATAGTGCTAAGCTTTCTTCAAACAATATCAGAGAATTTTGATATGTGGTATAATCGAAATTGGAATTTGAAATCTGCAAACAGCAACAAAAGGAGCGAGCTTTTAATGATATACATCGTCACTGCATTTCATGTAGAAGCAAAGCCTCTGATAGAACATTTTGACCTGAAAAAATTATATGAACCTTCAAAATTTCAGATTTTTTCCGGCAATGATATTCTTCTTATAGAAAGCAAGGAAGGAATTGTAAAGAGCAGTATTGCAACAACATTTGCCATGACAAAGTTTGGAGCAGGTAGCAAAGATATAGCCCTGAACATTGGGATTTGCGGAGCTGTGGAAAATGCCTTTTCAAAAGGCGATATTATTCTTTGCAACAAAATAATAAATCACCACTCAAAAAAGGCATTCTACCCAGACATTTTAATTCAGCATAGCATGAAAGAGGCAACACTCGAAAGCTTTATGCACCCTGTGAAAAAAGAGAGCTTGCCAGTTGAAATCGAGGGAGATATAGTTGACATGGAGAGTGCAGGATTTTTTGAGGCAGCTTCTATCTTTTTGCCCCTGCACAATGTACACTGCATCAAGATTGTTTATGACTTTTTGGACTTTGAAAAGATAAATCTTGTTGAGATTCAAAATCTGATAAAACAAAGTATTCCTCATATAGAAAGTCTGATAAATTCCCTCTTAAAACTAAATCTTGAATTTTGTAGCAATGCTCCTGAAATTGATAATATACCTCTACTTGTAAATAAACTAAAAAACAGTTTACATCTTACAGCTTACATGACCAATGAGCTTGAAAGTTTGCTAAAAGACTATATAATAAGGCATAAAAAACTTCCTGATTCTATTTTTGAATTTTTTGAAGTTCAAATAAACTCTAAAAAGGAGGGCAAAAACTACTTTGACAAGCTCAGAAAAATCCTTCTTAGCTAAGCATTTTTCTCATGTTTATATTGAAAAAGCTGTTCTTTCTCATCCTGTTACAATAAAGATTTTAGAGAACCTGCAAAACTCTCAAATAGTTAAAATAGATAACTACAAAGAGGTTTTCTGCAGAGCAAGGCAAAATTACTCTCTTCAGGAAAAGAGTAAAAAACTAATACTTGCAAAAAAATGGGGAGAGTTTCTCTATCCCGGTCCCTCAATTTGCCACAACTTTGGATATGACAACTTTTTTTATACAAGCAACATTTTGAACTGTATTTACAGCTGTGAGTATTGCTTTTTAAAAGGAATGTACTCCTCTGCAAATGTAGTAATATTTGTAAACATCGAAGACTACTTTAAAGAGATTGATGCTGTTTTGAAAAATAAGCCGCTGTATCTTTCTGTATCATACGAAACAGACCTTTTAGCACTTGAAAAAATTGTCCCATTTTCTTCTGCTTGGATTGAATATGCAGCTTCAAAGCAAAATTTGACAATTGAAATCAGAACGAAAAGTACCAACTTCCAAGCTTTAGAAAACTTGAAACCTCAAGATAATGTAATTTTAGCATGGACACTGTCTCCTCAAGAAATTATAGAAAAATTTGAACATGGCACACCTTCTTTATCTTCACGACTTTATGCAATTAAAAAAGCTACAGAAAATGGCTGGAAAGTTAGGCTTTGCTTTGACCCAATTTTATATATTGAAGACTGGAAATCAATTTATGAAAAGTTCTTAAAACAAGTTTTCGGAGAGATAAACCCTGATAAGATTTTAGATATTTCACTTGGACTATTTAGAATCCCAAAAGACTATCTTAAGAGAATGAAAAAAGCATTTGCAAACGAAATTACTTCTTTTCCTTATGAAGAATCACAAAATATCTACACTTACCCGAAAGAATTAAAAGAAGAAATGACAAATACAATACTTTTGAAACTTAGAGAATTTGTACTACCTTCAAAAATTTTTGTGATATAATTGTAAAGAAGTCAACAAAGTGTAATTGATACCTGCTGCCAAAGATAGCTTTGCTGATGATAAATTATGCTGTTTTTTCAAATACTCTAACTTTGTCATTTTAAATCAACTCCTTTCCAGTATTTTTCAAAAATAAAAGCTGCCCCAAAGAAGTTTTAAAACTTCTTTAAGGCAGCTTAATTTTTTCAATTTTGCGTGTTCACTTTTTATCCTTCTATATACTATTATATCACAAATGTTGAAAAACTCTATTATTTAGCTGTGCTATGAAAAATGCACTATTTTGAAAGGCTTGATACTATTGAAATAAATAGCTTAAACCTCGCTTTTATTCTTTTGTCTCTGTCAATTTTTCTGTTCACTTGAAGATAAACATTTTTAATGCCCATTTCCTCTAAAATCAAACAACCACCTGCAACCTGATTATCTTTAAACACGTCACTGTAGCTAACAAAGAGGGAGTTAAAATAAAATTGTAACTACTGTATAATTAGTATTGAAATAATCATCAAAGAAGGTGATTCAGATGCAAGTGAGGATACCTAAGGTTTACACCTATGCAGACTATCTTCAGCTGCCACAAGACGCAAGAGTAGAGCTCATTGAAGGTGTCATCTATGATATGAGCCCTGCACCTTCAAGAGTACACCAAGAAATTGTAATAGAGCTTGCAACATTGATAAAGAATTATCTCAAATCTTCTAATAAGCCCTGCAAAGTTTACACAGCTCCATTTGATGTAGTCCTAATAGAGGAAGGACAGGATGAAAAACAGGCAGTCAACGTTGTTCAGCCTGATATATCAATTATTTGTGATAAGAAAAAGCTTACTGATAAAGGCTGTGTTGGAGCTCCTGAGATGATAATTGAGGTTGTGTCACAAAATAATCCTGCACATGATTATATCCGAAAACTTAATCTTTACACTCAATTTGGAGTCAAAGAATATTGGATTGTTAATCCATATGAGCAAAACATTTTTGTGTATGTATATCGTCCAGAGATGGGATATTCATATCCAAAAGTCCACACTTTTAATGATAAGATAAAGGTTTCTCTTTTTGAAGACCTTGAAATAGACTTTGCTCAAATAAAAGAGGTGTTATAAAATGCCTACCAAAACAAAAAAGAGAGGAAATTAATGAAGGCAGTATATACAAAAGAAAAGATGGGCTTTAAAGAACATCGCAAAAGACAACTTGAAGAAAAGCTGAAAGCTGGAGGCCTGTATGAAGACAACAATTTAGTCTTTGCAACAGAACTTGGCACTCCAATTGAACCAAGAAATTTTTTAAGAGTATTCTACCGCATAATTGAAAAGGCAAATCTTGATATAAACTTTCATGCTTTAAGACACACATACGCAACAAGACTTTTAGAAGCCAATGAACATCCAAAGGTTGTCCAAGAGCTTTTAGGGCATAATGACATCTCAACAACACAAAATATTTATTCTCATGTCATGCCAGAGATAAAGAAAGTTGCAGCAATGAAATTGAACAATTTGTCTGAGAATATAAATATAAAGGGTAACCACTCCTAAGATAGTGGAGTAGTTACCCCAAATTTTTACAGTTTCTCGGGTAGCTGTAGGGTAGCTGTAGAAAATGCATTTGTTATATTATTCCAAACTTCAAACCCCTCAAAAACAAATGGCGCGCCCAGGAGGATTCGAACCCCCGACCTACGGATTAGAAGTCCGTTGCTCTATCCAGCTGAGCTATGGGCGCATTTAAATGGTGCGCCATTAGGGACTCGAACCCCAGACCCGCTGATTAAGAGTCAGCTGCTCTACCAACTGAGCTAATGGCGCACCTGTTATCCTTTTTTATTAAATTAAATGGAGCTGGCGATGGGACTCGAACCCGCAACCTGCCGATTACAAGTCGGCTGCTCTACCGATTGAGCTACGCCAGCACCATTTTCAATCTTAGTGGTGGAGGGGGTTGGATTCGAACCAACGAAGCCTGCGGCAACAGATTTACAGTCTGCCCCCTTTGACCACTTGGGTACCCCTCCATGTTTTACTTTCTTCTTTTTTTGAGAGTCGACGTTTTTGTATTTTAACATAGACTCTACATTTTTGTCAATACCCTTTTAATGGTCGGGGTGAGAGGACTTGAACCTCCGGCCCCATGGTCCCAAACCACGTGCTCTACCAAGCTGAGCTACACCCCGCCATCAGCATTTATATAATAGCACCATTTTTAATTTTCGTCAAGAGGCAGTAATGAGGAATTTTTTAACTTCCTTATATTATAACAAACATGGTATAATTCATTAATGTCTACAATATAAATCAAAATAATAGCATTTGGGGGAATAAAAATGCAGCATATATTCAGCAAAGTGAGAAAAGCTATAGAAGATTTTGAAATGATAGAAGAAGGAGATAAAATTGCAGTTGGTGTTTCTGCCGGAAAAGATAGTCTCACTATGCTTTATACTTTAAGTTTTATGCGAAGGTTTTATCCAAAAAAATTTGAGATTGTAGCAATCACAGTTGATATGGGATTTGAAGGAATGGATTTTTTGCCAATCAAAGAATTTTGTGATAAAATAAATGTTGAATTTCATCTTGTTCCATCGCAGATAAAACAAATTGTGTTTGACATTAGAAAAGAAGATAATCCTTGCTCGCTTTGTGCAAACCTTCGCCGTGGAATACTTAACTCCACTGCAAAAAGTCTTGGTTGCAACAAGGTTGCGCTTGGACATCACTTGGATGATGTAGTTGAAACATTTTTCCTGAGTTTATTTTTCGAGGGAAGAATCTACTGTTTTTCCCCAAAGACGTACCTTGACAGAACTCAAATTACAACTATAAGACCTATGATTTACTTAAAAGAACATGACTTGAGGTCTGCTGCAAAAAGGCTCGAACTTCCCGTAATCACAAGTCCATGCCCTGCAAATGGAAAAACTAACAGGCAAAGAATGAAAGAGTTTGTGAAAAGCTTAAAACAGTTTCATCCCGCAACTAAGGATTTGGTCTTCAATGCTATAAAGAGAAATATATGGGGATTAAAAGACTAAACATTATAAAATTTTTATGACAATAGAGTGGAGGCAAGTTTGAAGATGAAAAGGTTTATAAGTTTTATATCATTTGCAACAATTTTATCTATTGTTATATCAACATTTGCAAAGCCATGCACAGAAATCTTGAGATTTAAAACAACACAACAGATTGCTCCTCGCACATATTACGAAAAGTATGAAATTTTGACAGATGAAGGTTTTGTAGATATAAATTGCATAAAGCTTGACCTTATAGATGATGGATTTGACTTTGACGTGCTGAAAGCCAGCGTTGCAAACACAGGCGATTTTGTTTATAACATGGTTTATAATCAAATCGATAAAAACCCTGTTGCTGCAATAAACGCAAACTTCTTTTACACAAACACCAAAACAAACTACAACAAAATCTGGCCAATTGGAATTTCTGTATCAGGTGGTAAAATTCTGTCTTCACCAAATAACAAGCAAAATACCTTTCCGGCCTTTGTGTACACAAACTCGAATGAAATTCTTTTTGACTATATAAATGGTCTTTCATACAAGCTTGTAAATGTGGATTCTGGTTATGAATTCAAGATTGCACACATAAACAAGTTCACAGGCGATTTGACATACCCTATTTTGTTCACAGGCGAGTATATTCAAAAAACCATTGGAAACAACTACAAGGGAATTGTGGAGCTTATTATAAAAGATGGCATTATCAAAGATATCAAAGAAGAATCTCCACCTGTTGCCTTGGAGAAAGATGAATATCTTTTGGCGGCAACAGGAAACTATGCTAAAAACCTAAAAACAAACTTCAAAGTGGGCGACAAGGTGGAGATAAAGATAGACCTCTCTGTTCCCCTTGAGAAGATAAAAGCTGCGGCATCTGGTAATACCTTCTTGTTAAAAGATGGTAAAATATCAACTTTTACGCATGAGATTCTAGGGAGGCATCCTCGCTCTGCAATTGGCATTGACAAAACTGGTCGATACCTCTATCTTGTTGCGGTTGATGGCCGAAATGGAGAGAGTATTGGCCTATCACAAGGTGAGCTTGCAAGTTTTTTGCAGTCAATTGGAGTGTGGACAGCCATAAACCTTGATGGTGGGTACTCTACACAGCTTATTGCAAAGGACAATGATGGAAATCTCAAAGCTTTTTACAACACAGGTGAGACTAGAAAAGTTTTTGATTCAATAACAGCATTTTACAAATACAGAGATGATAAAATTGCCACATTTTATATAGACTGTCCTGACAAGGTCTTTGCAGGCGAAGAGTATCCCATAAAGGTTTTTGCAAAGGACAGGTTCTACAACACAATCGCATATGATGCTGTATATTTGAAGGTATACCAAGATGCTTACGAGATAGACATAAAAGATGGCATATTTACTCCTTACAAAGATGGTGTTGTTACAATATCTTGTGTGTATGAAGATGTGTACCAGAAAGCTTTTGCACAAAAAAAGATTTCGGTGTACAAACCGGAGATTTTGACCACAAATAAAAAGCAGCTTTACCTTTTGCCCGGTGAGTCGACAAGGCTAAGGTTTTATATAAAAGATAAGCTTGGCCACTTTAAAGAGATAGACCCAAGAAAAGTTCAAGTAGAAAAAAATCCTGCTTTTGAGTTCAAAGACGGAAGTTTTATAGCAAAATCTAATTTTAGAGGCTTTGTAACATTTACTTACAAAGATTTTAAATGCAGTATACCCGTTGGAATAGGTAAGACTTTACAGCTTCTTAGGTCGTTTGATTACCTTGCCTTAAGCTGTCCAAAGGGTATTTCGATGTTTCTTTCATCTAAGAACAAGACACAGGGTAAATATTCAAACAAGATATACTTCAGCCTCTCATCAACAAAAGCAAAAAGTTTTAAACTCATCTTCAAAACTCCTGTTGACCTTACAAATATAAGTAAAATTTCATTTGACCTTTGCGCAAAAAATGTCAAAGTTTACCTTGGCTTTAAAATGTTAAACGACACACAAAAAGAGGTTGAAATACCTCAGATAAAAAGTGAAGATTTCAAAAGCTATTCCTTGAATGTAGAAAGTTACAAAACCTTAGACTATATTATGCTTATTCCGCAAAAGACGCAAGGCTACCTCTGGATTGACAATCTCACAGGCGATATTGTGAATCTACCTCCTGTTGAAAATATAAACCAGTATGTTGCAAAGTTTGATGAAAAACTTGCAAAGTCATCTGTTATCTTTCTGACAAAGAGTTTTGAAAATCTGCCAAGTGAGATCAAGAAAAAAATAGAATCAAACATTGGCAGCTATTTGAAATGTTACAATCTTGAAAAGGGCAATCCACCATATGAAAAGAATGAAAAGTTCAATATAGTATTTTTAAAAACCAAAAGTGGTTCAATTTTGGATTTTTCGTTCTATCAGTGGATTAGGATTAAAAATTTATCAGCTGAGAAAAAACCTCTGATTGTTGTTTTGGACATCCCCTTTGAAAGCCTCAAACAACGTGAAAAAGATATACTCATAAGACTTTTAAAATCAAGAAAAGCGCCATCAATGATCATCTGCACTACAAGTGATTACACCCGTGTAGAAAGATACGATACTCTTTACATCGGCTATGCATCATCAAACGATCTTTTAGCAAAATCAAATACGAAAAGTGTAAACCTTGCATGTGATGTTGAAAAAGGTTACATTTACCTTGCAAGAGGATATTAAAAGAACAAAAAGGTCCAGCTCCTTCGCAGTTGGACCTTTTTGTATTAAAGTATTATACAAATAAGACCACCACTTCCTTCATTTATAATTTTTTGCAAAGTTTCTTTTAGTTTTGCCTGTGCATCTTCTGGCATTCTATATAGCTTGTTCTGCAAGCCTTCTTTAACGAGCTCGTGCAGAGATTTTCCAAATATATTGGATTCCCAAATCTTTTTTGGGTCATCTTCAAACTCCCTCATCAAAAAGTTTACAAGCTCTTCGCTTTGTTTTTCTGTTCCTACAATTGGTGATACTTCGGTTTCAACTTCTACTCTTATTATGTGCAAGGACGGAGCTGACGCCTTGAGTTTAACACCAAAACTGTTTCCTCTTTTGACTATTTCAGGAGTTTCAAGCTTAAGTTCATCCAAAGATGGTGGAACAATGCCATAACCTTTTTTACCTGCTTCTTCTAATGCATCCTTGAGCTTATCATAATCCTTTTTCATCTGTGCAAGTTCAGAAAGAAGTTTTAATAAATGATGATCGCCTTTTATTTCAAATCCAGTTGACTCTTCAATAATTTTAAAGAAAAGTCCTTCTTTAAAGTAAATTGAAAGCTCACTTTTCCCATCACCCAAATTGATTCCTACAACCTCACATCCGGCAATTTGAGGATGTTGTTTTAAAACTTCAAGTCGGCCTGTTATATCTCTTATTTTGTCAAGCTTTTCCGCATATTCTTTTATCTTTTCATAAATCTCTTTTTTAAGCCATGAGTTATCTTCCAGCTCATCAAACCACCTCGGCAAATTAATCTTTACTTCAACGATAGGAAACTCAAATAACACCGTCTCTAAAATCTTCTTTACATCCTCAATCTGCATCTGAAGACAGTTGATAGCTAAAACTGGCATTTTATGCTTTTCTTCAAGCTCTTTTTTTAATTCTTGTGTATCAGGCGAATAAGGTTTTACAGTGTTAAGAACAATTACAAATGGTTTATTGATTTGCTTTAATTCTTCAATTACCCTCTCTTCTGCCTTTATGTAGTTTTCTCTTGGTATATCAGTAATTGTGCCATCTGTTGTGACAACTATCCCAATCGTTGAGTGGTCCTGGATGACCTTTTTAGTGCCAATTTCTGCTGCCTCTTCAAACGGTATTGGCTTTTCAAACCACGGTGTTGTGACCATGCGCGGATGGTTTTCTTCTAAGTGCCCCATTGCACCTTCAACAAGGTAGCCGACACAGTCAACAAGCCGTACCTTTAGTCTTGCACCGCTTGATAGCAAAACTTCGACAGCTTCATTCGGGACAAACTTGGGTTCTGTTGTCATTATGGTTTTTCCTTGAGCGCTTTGCGGTAGTTCATCTTTTGTTCTTTCTTTTTTATACTCATCTTCAATGTTTGGAATTACAAAAAGGTCCATGAATCTTTTTATGAAGGTGGACTTTCCAGTTCTAACAGGTCCAACTACACCAATGTAAATATCGCCGTTTGTCCTTTTTGCTATTTCTCTGTAGATATCAGCATCCATCAAAACATCTTTCCCCCTATGCAATTTCAATTGGACTTGTCAGTAAAAATATATTTTTTTTGCGGGGGAAATATTACAAGATTTAACCTTTACTCTGTTTTCTGCCTTGAAATTATATTTGAACTTATCATTAAGACTAAGAATACTAAAATATATACACAACTTAGAGCAACAGGAATAACCTCATTCTGAGTTTTTAACCCTTCTTTAAGAATTTCTTCAACCAAGTCTTTTAAAACATCAGACGAAACAATTACCAAAATTAATGTTGTGACAATGAAAAATAGTCTTATGTTAATTCCATTAGAAAGCTTAAAAACAAAGTAACCCAAAAGTACAGCTGCAAATATCCCCAGGCCAATCCCGTAGAATAAAGTTAAGGATTTATTCTTGGAAAATGAAGCCAATGAAAATATTACCAGTTCCGCTCCTTCTCGCAGAACATTTACAAGAGATAGGAGAAAAATACCATATGAATATTTTTGGAAATTAATAACCTTTTTATAAGTCTGCTGACTAAAATCCTTTTTCTGATATTTGATAGCTAAAGTTAAAAACCATGTAATTAGAATCACCAATAAAGCTTTTAATGCTATCTCAACTCCCTCAAAGGACTCTTCCAAGCTCTCATAAAAAGCAAATACAATAATACCAAGCAATGCACTTAAAACAATCCCTAATACCAGCCCAATATTCAAACTTTTTAGCAAATCTTTTTGGTTAAGCTTTTGAATAACCCCAATCATCACAACAACTACAAGAATTATCTCAAAAACCTCTCTAAAAGCAATTACAAATCCCTGAACCATACCAAAAACTCCCTTCTTCGTTTTGAAATTGATTTTCATTTTCAATTATAAAGCAATTTAATGTTAATGTCAAGTATTTCTATACGAATACTCGGTTATTATTTGTTATTCTACTATCTATCTGTGGACCTTTTATAAATTTGATTGTTTATGAAGAAATATTACCTTATACCCCTAATATGTATATTGACCTTTGCTGTATTAGAAGCTATAATATATTTAGCAAACAAAATAAAAGGAGTGGTGGGTATGCCATTTTACGATTTGAGGTGCAAAGATTGTGGTGAGGAGTTCAATGTTAGAGCATCAATTAAAGAGAGGGAAAACAAAGAGATTGAATGTCCAAATTGTCACAGTCATGAGCTTGAAGCAGTTTTTAAAAGCGTGAATATAATCTCATCCTCGAAGTCTTCTGATAGTGGCTATTCTTGTACAAGTGGATGCTGTGGAGGTTCCTGTGGATTCTAAGACAGGGGCAATCTTGAGTAAAACTTTTCAAGGTTGCCCTTTTGTTTTTTATTTTTTGTGTAGTATAATTTAAAATATAGAAAACTTTAAACTTTCTTTAATTTTCAAAATGCATGAAAGAGAAGCTCTTTTTAATCTTTTAATTGAGGAAATCTTAAACAGAAAAGACTTTTTTGAAACAAAGAAGAAAAGGTTTTTAGAAAAACTTGAAATTTTTAGGGTGAAATACGATGTATAGGATATTCTGCGAAAGCTATTATAATTATATCAAGAATTTTGAAAACAAAGGCGCAAAGGATGAATATAGGTATAAAATTGCGAAGGTGTTTGAATTAATTGTAGACCCTCAAAAATTTTATAAAGAGAAAAGCGAAAACTCTGAAACTTATCAAAACCTTTGCGACCTTCTTTGCTATATGAAAGAAAATATCCATAGATACCCAAAATTCAAAGCTTTTTTGTGGACTTTAGAATCTCGTCAAATTGAACCAGATTACTGCGGCAAAACCCCTCAAGATGTACTTGAAGAACAGGCAAAGCTTGCAAATATGTTTTTAAATCTTATGTACTGGGAATAAGCTTTCATTTTTTTATATTTAAAAAAGGTAAAAAAGGACCTACTCGGCAAATGCCGAATCAGTCCTTTTTACTTTTGCTTTTCTTTTACCATCTTCACATATGTTGAGGCTGAAAGTCCAGCAATCTGACCCTCACCGACAGCTTTTGCAACTTGATATGGCCGTCCTGTGCAATCTCCTGCTGCAAAAAGTCCTTCAATTGATGTTTGCATCTTATCATCAACCTTTATGTGTCCGTCTTCAGTAAATTCAAGCCCATAAATTAACTGGTCAGCCGGCATAGTTTTTCTTATTATAAATATTCCATCTACATTCAATATCCTGTCTTCAAACTCCAATGCATTTACAAAATCTTCTCCATATACACCTTTTGGACGCGCCAGCACAATCTCAACATTGTCTCTAAAATGAAACTCATTCTTTTTGTAAAGTGGAATATAATATACCTTTTTAGCAAGCTCAGACAAATACTCAGCCTCTTCTTCAGCTTCCATACTTTCCCCAATCACTGCAATATTTCTACCTCTGTAGAGCATTCCATCGCAAATAGCACAGTATGAAATTCCTCTTCCTACAAACTCAGACTCATTCTCTAAAAGAGTTTTTTTAGGCGTGCCAATTGCCAAAATGACAGAATACGCCTCAAAAAACTCGTTGTTTGCGTTTATCGTAAAAATGTCACCTGATTTGTAGAAGTTTATAACCTTCTTGTACACAACCTCAATACCCATCTTTTTAGCATGGTCATAAAACGCCTGCAAAAGTTCTTTTCCTGTTACACCATGAAACCCAAGATAGTTGTTTACCTCAGGTGCTCTGTAGATACTTGAGTCTTCCAGTTTTGTTGCAAATACAACAACACTTCTGTTTGTCTGAGCAAGATTTATAGCAGCAGACAAGCCTGCAGGTCCTGATCCAATTACCGCACAATCATAAATCATTTTAAAAATCACCCCTATATTTTTATACCCATACTGGGTATATTTTAAAACTTTTAATTCAAACTTTCAAGAAGTTTTCAATATCTAATACAAAAATTACAGCACCACCTTGTTCTATCCTTTGTTTGCTAACAAAAAACAAGCTTTGCAGTGCTGGCGGCAAAGTAGACTTTGAAACCTCTTTCCTTTCAGAGACATTCTTTTTAATTATTTCTATAACCTCATCAACCTTTTCATCCTCAACACCTATCATAAATGAAACAGTTCCCTTGTTCAGAAGTCCACCTGTTGAATAAATAATTGTAGCGGATAGCCCATTTTCAATTAAAGCAAGATTAACTTTGTTTTTATCTACTTCAGAGATTATCGCTAAAACTAATTTCATTTGGACTTCTCCCTTTATGATAATAAACTATAATAATATTTTACCACAATTTTCTTAGATTGATTTAAATTTATGTAAAAGTTTTGTTGTTAGCAAATGCAAATTTAGTGGTATAATAATTAAGTTGAAAGTTTTAAATCTTATTGGGTAAGGAGATGTCTTAAGGATGCTTGAGATAGTTGACCTTCACGTTGAGGTTGGCTCAAAAGAGATTTTAAAAGGTGTTTCGCTAACAATCCCGGATGGAGAGACGCACATTTTGTTTGGTCCAAACGGAAGCGGAAAGACAACACTTATGATGAGCATTATGGGACTTCCAAAATATAAAATTACATCTGGCAAGATAATCTTCAATGGCATAGACATTACACACATGCCAACACATGAAAGATCAAAACTTGGAATTGGAATGATGTTTCAAAAACCACCAGCAATAAGAGGCGTTGAACTTCAAAAGCTTGCTGAGATTATAAAATCTATAAGAAATACCGATGCTGATATACAAGAGTATGCAAAAATTTTGAATTTAGAAAATCATCTGTCAAGAGAAGTAAATTATGGATTTTCTGGTGGTGAGATAAAAAGGTCTGAACTTTTGCAGCTTTTGTGTCAAAAACCAAACCTTGTACTTTTGGATGAACCAGAGTCTGGTGTTGATCTTGACAATATAACTCTTTTAGGGAATTTGATTAAAAAGCTTTTGAAAGGCGAAAAGATAAAAAAGCGTCACACCTCCGGCTTGATTGTCACACATACAGGATATATTTTGGAGTATGTCAACGCAGACAAAGGACATATTCTGATGGATGGAAAGATAGTTTGTTCAGGTTCTGCAGAAGACCTATTTGAAGAAATAAGACAGAACGGATTTGGGAGGTGTGAAAATTGTCTTCAAGACACTATATAGATGAAAAGATTTTAGATCTTGCAAAGTCAGCTTTAAATAAAAAGGCTGCTTATGGACAAGATATTGATCTTTCCCAGTTTGAAGAGGCAGAGGAAAAAGACCAGATTTCAGATCTCTCTAAACTTCCAGATGAAATACAAAAAACAATTTTAAATGCGGGAATAGAGGTATCTGAAGAAGGCCGGTCGGGAAGTTTTTTGCAGTTTGACCACTCTGTTGTATACAGGCGGCTTCAGCAAAGATACCATGGCCAACTTGAAATTTTAGACATTAATGAGGCTTTAGAAAAATATCCGGAGGTTCGTGAAAAGTATTTCTGGAAAGCAGTAAAACCTGACAGAGATAAATACACTGCATTTTCTGCAATGCATCCAGCTCACGGGTACTTTATAAGAGTGTTCAAAGGACAGAAGGTTGAAAAACCAATACAGGCATGCTTGCTTTTGCAAGAAAATGCAAGGATACAAAATGTTCATAATATTGTCATATTAGAAGAAGGTGCAGAGGTTCAGATTATAAACGGATGCGCAACAGCACCAAAAGTTAAAGAGGGGCTGCACATTGGAATTTCTGAGTTTTATCTTAAAAAAGGAAGCAAACTCACATTTACGATGGTTCACAATTGGGCAGAAGATTTTTACGTCAGACCACGTGGTGTTACGATTGTAGAAGATAATGCTGTATTTGTTTCAAACTATGTGCTTTTAAAACCTGTAAAGTCAATACAGTCATTTCCTGTTGCAGTTTTGAAAGGTAAAAACGCTGTTGCTTCTTTTAATTCGATCCTTTATGGTCTAAAAGACTCTGAAATTGACATGGGATCACATATAATACTGGAAGGTGAAAATTCAAGCGGTCAGGCAATATCAAGAGCAATTGTAAAAGACAGTGCAAAGATATTTTCACGCGGAATTTTAGAAGCTCGGCAGAACCTCTCAAAAGCGCACCTTGATTGCCGCGGAATACTTTTATCAAGCAGCGGAATGATGTACGCTGTGCCAGAACTATTATCAGATGGCACACCGCAAAGCCATCTTTCACATGAGGCTGCAATAGGTCCTATTGCCGAAGAAGAGGTAGAATACCTGATGGCAAGAGGGCTTTCAAAAGACGAGGCAATATCTCTTATAACCCAAGGGTTTATGGATGTAAAAATACTTGGGCTTCCCAAGCATCTTGAAAATTATATACAGGAGCTTATTTTGCAGACCCAAGAGGAGAATATGTAAAAATAAAGAGGCAAGGCGGCAAAGCCTGAGCTACTATCCGTTTATTTGGATAGTTAAGGCTTCTTTTGTGCTAAAGTCTAAAGGGTTTGCTGCTTTGCCCATTATTTTTTATTCGTATCTTAGCGCCTCTATAGGATTTAAGCGCGCTGCCTTCTCTGCCGGAAGCATTCCAAAAATAACTCCTATTAAAACCGAAATTCCAAAAGCCACAAAAGCCCACTTTAGCGAATACACAGGCTCAACTCCAGGAATTTTCGAAATTCCGACTGCAATTACAAAAAAACCAAGCAAGATCCCGATTACCCCACCAACACCTGTTATAACCATCGATTCTATGAGAAACTGTACTCTAATATCGCTTCTCTTTGCCCCAATTGCTTTTCGAATCCCAATTTCTCTTGTTCTTTCTGTAACAGATACAAGCATAATGTTCATAATTCCAATTCCACCAACTACAAGAGAAATTGTAGCAATACCGCCAAGGATTATCATTAAAAGATAGGTTATTCGATTGAGCGTGGACATAAGTTCTGACATATCATAAACCGAATAATTTTCATCTTTCTTTATAATGCTACTTAAATATACTTTTACTCTTTTTTTAACCTCTCCATTTTTATCTGCAGAAACTGTACGCACTAAAAAATTTTTTACAAGAGCATAGTCTCCTGCAAACATACTATTTAAAGCAAATAAAGGCACTATGACACTGTCATCTACTGTGTTGTCTCTCCCACCCTGTTTTTCTTTCAAAACACCAATCACCTTGAAAACCTGACCATTTACGTTTATTTCACTGCTCACAGGATTCTGATTACCAAATAGCTTTTTTTGTATTCTTGAACCTATAACTGCCACTTTTTGCCTAAAATCAATGTCTACAGGACTTATAAACCTTCCTTTTGAAAGTGCAAGGTTTTGTATCATCATGTACTCGGCTGTTGCACCAATAACCTGGCACTCTTCCTTTTTACTTCTGAAAAGCGCTTGGGCTGGATACTGGACAAATGGGCTTACACCCAAAATAACATCGTTATTTTTTCTTGCAAATTCTAAAAATTCGTCAACTGAAATATCTTCACTCTTTGAAGCTGGATTTACAATAACATACACAAGGTTTGTGCCAAGTTTTTCTATCTCTTTCGTAATACCAGCTGTTGTTCCTTCAGCAAGCCCTACAGCTGCAACCACCGCTCCAACTCCTATGACAACACCAAGAAGTGTCAAAAATGATCGTAACCTGTTTAGAAAAATGCTCTGGATTGCCATCTTACAAGCGAGCAAAAATTTCTCCATCTCGAAACATCGTCTCCTTTTTAATAGAAAAGACTTTGTCCCTGTTTTTCAGCATCAAATTTTGGAAGTACTACTTCTTCTCCCTCAATAAGTCCTTCTAAAATTTCAGCGTATTTCTCGGTTGTCATTCCCAGTTTGACCTGTCTTTTCTCTGTATCTTTATAATAAGAACTGTCAAGCCCGTATTCATCAGTTTTGGAAACAGTTTTTTGTTCTTTGTTTTTATCAGAAGTTTTAGCCCTTTGTTGTGTGTAAACATATACATAATATATTCCATTTTCTTTGTGAACAGCTTCAACCGGCACAACCAGTGCACTTTCCTTGGACTTTAAAATAATCTCTGCTTCTGCATGCATTCCAATTTTTACACTATTGCTATTTTCAAACTCTATCTTGACAACAAATTTTGAGATACTACTGTTGTCTACTTGAGCCTTTTCAGAAATCTCTGCAACATATCCTTCTATGGGCTTATTCTTTGTGCTTTCAACTGCATCAAGTTTTATGTTAACCTTTTGTCCAGGCTTTATCTTCAAAATGTCAAGTTCTTCCACCTGAGCATTTATTGCAAGGTGTTTTGGGTCATATACTGAACATATTAACTGCCCAGCACTTACCACATCACCATCCTGGAGATTCAAATCAGCTATTTTACCGTTAATTGGTGATAAAATTTTAAAGTTTTTCAAATCATCTTTGGCTGCTTCTATCTGGGACTTTATTTCTTCTATCTTCAAATCAAGCTGTTTTATTTGCATTTCAATATCATCTGTCGAAAATTTCAAAAGCAAACTATCCATTTTTACCTTCTGCCCGTTTTCCACAAAAACCTTTTCTATTTTGCCAGAAACAGGACTTACAATACTCTTTTTTGAAAATACTTCTAAAACACCTTCGCTGAGCGATGTCACTTTTTCACCGGTTGAAAGTTTTAAACTTATACTTGCCCTCATACCTTCAGTCAAACTACCGTTTTTGTTTGAAACTACTACCTTTGCATCAAATACCATCACACCATCATCATTTTTGTATATCCTGCTACCAATACTTTCCACAACACCGTCGACCCTATCCATAAGGTCAGATACTACAACCTCTGCCTTCTGCCCCTTTTTTACCTTCCCATAGCACCAGGCAGGAAGCTGCGTGCTTAGCTTCATCTTTGAATCATCAACAATAGTCATTATCTGCATTCCTTGGCTGACAAGTTGACCTTCTTCTGCCGCAAGGTTTTGGATAAATCCTTCTTGAGGAGATTTTAAAATATAGTTCTGAAGTTGTCTTTGTAAATTTTCTCTCTGAAGTTCAAGATCAAGACGCTGTCTTTCTAAAGAGTCTATCTTATAAACTGCTTGACTGTCATCTATCTTGGCAATTAAATCTCCTGTTTTGACATATTGCCCGTTTTCGACAAAAACTTTTTCTAAAGTTCCATTTACTTTCGATATAACATTTCTTGTGCTCCTGCTTTGCACAGTGCCAGACACCATAAGAGTTTGCTTTAAAGAAATCCTCTGTACTTTTGCAGTTTTTGGTTTAGATGATATACTTTTTTTGTTCCCGGATGGCATCGTCAAAATAAATGTCAGAATAAATCCCACTGAGATAAGTAAAACTATGATTACTACTTTTTGCCAGTTTTTTAGGCCTTTTGTTGCATTTTGCATAAGAGAATACTCTCCTTTTCTACTTACCACCAAACTTTACAAAGTTTTGCGAAAACAGTGAAATAATTGGTACTATGAGGTTAATTATAGTATACACGGCTGTAACAATTGCACTTTTTGCTTTGTTAAGTTCACAGACAGCAAAAACTCCAACACCAATCAGTATATACCGCCAGATAGAAAACACATGTAGGTATGTTCTTATAAAATATTTAAAATCTATTTGGATATCCAACATATTTAAATTTATGACCCTAGCATATATAGCATAGAAAATGTAATAAGGAATCATTACAAGATTTGCAACAGCTACAATTGTAAGCGCCTTTTTGTAGTCAATCTCGCCACCTGCAAGCCTTACAATTATGAGTAAAATAAATGAGACAATAAAAAATGAAATAATATTTTTCACAAATGTTGTCCCTGCTAAAAATATAGGTGACATTGTAACTTTTAAACTCTTTAGTGCTGCTTCTTGCAACTTTGGGTCTTCAACTGTCTTTTTTACATGCTCCAATAAAACCTCATCAGGTATCTTTGGTATACACAGAACAGAAATCGCTGATATCAATGATATTATAAGTACTAAAACTAAAAAATCCGGTTTCTCTTTTATTTTTTGAAATACTTTAGTAGGTGATATGACAAGACTTAAAAGATTTGAAGGTTTTAAATATTCCATCCTTTGAAAACACCTCCTCAAGATCTTTTGATACACAATAAAAACCATACGCACAAAATTAAATTCTATGATTTAAGTAACTTTTAACTTGCTGTAAATATTATACTTTAAGTTTTTGTTTGTTGCAAGAAATTTTTGTAATACATCCTCTGCTTAGGAATTATTTCGAATTTAGCCTTGCTTTATTTGCTCCTACCATTGATTTTATTTATGGTCCTGTTCCAACTGAAATTACCCTCCATAAACCATTTTCGTTTTTAATTAGATAAAAAAACATCATTTCCATTCCTGTTTTTCTATCCTTATATCCTTCAACTATGTATTGCTGATAATCGGATGCTTGATTGCTTGAGTTTCCTTTTCAATATAACTATTTTAATTTTTTCTTCTCATCAATTTTAGTAGCACAGAATTTTGCCTAATATTTCTATTTACCAAACACATTTTCGGTGATATAATATATACAAACTCTTGTTCTATAGGTGAGAAAAAAGTGGGCAGGGTAATTTTGCACTGTGATCTTAACAACTTCTATGCATCGGTTGAATGTCTCTATCATCCTGAGCTGAAAAACAAACCTGTTGCTGTTTGCGGCGAAAGTGAGCTTCGACATGGAATAGTTCTTGCAAAAAACCAGATTGCAAAATCATATGGTATTCAAACAGGTGATGTTGTATGGCAAGCACTTAAAAAATGCCCAAACCTTGTTATCTTGAAACCCAATTTCCCTCTTTATATACGTTTTTCAGAACTTGCACAAAGAATATACTCTGAATACACCGATTTGATAGAACCATTTGGGATTGATGAATGTTGGCTTGATGTAACTCAATCTACAGGTGTTTTAGGAAGTGGCAAAAAAATTGCTTATGAAATCAAAGAAAGGATAAAAAGAGAGTTAGGACTTACAGTTTCAATAGGAGTATCATTTAACAAGGTATTTGCAAAGCTTGGGAGCGACCATAAAAAGCCCGACGCTGTCACAGTTATCACAAAAGAAAACTTTAAACAAATTGTCTGGCCACTGCCTGCAAAAGACCTCTTGTATGTCGGTAGCGCAACAGAAAAGAAGCTAAGTTCAAGATTAATTTACACGATAGGTGATATAGCCAAAAGCTCACCTGAATATCTTAAAAGAATCCTTGGCAAATGGGGTGAAGTACTTTGGATATTTGCAAACGGGCTTGACACAACACCAGTTACTCCCCCACTTTTTGAAGACAACATCAAAGGAATTGGCAACAGCATAACACTACCCAGAGATTTGACTTGTTATGAAGATGCAGAATATGTTATTAGAATGCTTTCTGAGTCTGTTGCGCAGAGACTTCGTCGGCAGTATTTAAAATGTTATACAGTCCAAGTTTGGATAAGAGATAGCTTTCTTTTTTCAATCACGAGGCAGGAAAAACTCAAAAATCCTACTTTTCTGGCAAGAGAAATCTCTCAAAAAGCTTTTGAAATATTCAAAAAACACTGGAACTTTAAAAATAGCATAAGGTCGCTTGGCGTAAGAGCTTTGGATCTTGTCTGTGCAAACTCATTTTATCAGCTTGAGTTTGACAGTTTGAAAAAGTTCAAGTTAGAACAGCTTGAAAAAGCTATTGACCAAATTCGAAGAAGGTTTGGGCAGAGCGCAGTTTTGCCAGCTATACTTTTGACTAAATCTGACTTGCCTTGCGAGATTCCTCTGCACAACAAAATCCATCCTGTTGCATTTTTCAAATAAAATTTTGTTTTTCAAAATAAACATGGGAGGGTGAGGGTTTTTAAAATGAGAAAAATATTTGTAGAAGTTTATGCTCATTTTTCAAAGGAAGGAGAAATAACCCCCATTTCGTTTGTCTGGCTTGATGGAAAAACATACGAAATTGATAAAATCATAGAAAAAAGACCTGCTGCCTCTTTAAAAGCAGGCGGACAAGGCATAAGATATAAAATCCTTGTCCGCTCAAAAATGCTGTATCTTTTTTGTGATGAGAATAGGTGGTTTGTAGAATTTACATAGTTTTATGTTTCATCTCTCTAAGCTTATGTACATTTATCAACGGTAGTCTCAGAGGCGGGTTAAACCCTGCTAAAGCTGTGCATGACATAATATATGAACGTGTAAGATGAGTCAAGGTAATTATACCGTTTAATTCCAGCATGTTCTTAAAATCTTCCAATCCAAGTTTTTCTTTTTTCCCAGCAAAACACCCCTCATACACTATATGAATTTTAAATAACTTTTTATTCTTCTTTTTTCCTTCAAATGCCGCTTTAAATTGAACAGTCCCTATATATATCTCATTATTTTCCTCAATTTCCTCAATATCATAATCACACTTAAGTTCCACTTCAATCTCGTCACTTTCTTCTTTTTTTGTCTCAAGTTCAAATTTTACAACACGCGTACTTACAAGTTGAAAATCTGCCTTTAAATTTCCTATTTCTATCAAGCAGCCTCACCTACTTCATTGTTTATAACTTCATCCAATAACTCTTCACTACTTTCCAACCAATTTTCCTCACATTCAGTCTTTTCTCTAAACTCTATCTCAAGTTCAAACCCCAGTTTTTTAGCAATTTCATATAACATTTTTACAGTAGGATTATAATCCCCACTTTCAAGCTTTGACACCATAGCCTGACTAATTCCGAGCTTTTGAGCTAATTCTTTCTGGGAAAGATTATTTTTGATTCTATATTGGATAATCTTCACAGCAATGTCTACCAAAATGTCGTCCAGTTCAAAATACTTTTTATCTTCTTCATTTGTATATCTTTCAACTATTTTGTAGGCTGAAATTAATCTCTTATTATCTAACATTTTTCTCATCTCCCTGCAAACTATTCTTGGCAAACTACTTTTATTTATTATATTATATCCATTTGCACGCAATTTATAATCAATAACCTCTATCTCTCAATTTGTAATTAGTTGTAAGTCCTCATATACAGATTTTAGTTCTTCTATTCGCTCTTCTGCTTTTTCAATCGCATATGAATAACTTTTTGGATTATTTTTTGTGCTCTTACTTTTTTCAGGAAAAGCATAAAGTAATATTACTATTTCTTTTCCTTGCAAAGCAAAAAAAGCAAACAATATTCGAATATTATGAACATCCATCACTCTTAATGAATATAAATAACCGTGCTTGCTTAATCTCTCAAAGCTTTTTTGTTGAATACAATTTTTCTTTAGGTTCTCTAAAAAAATAATTTTCTTTCTAAATTGTTTTCCAAAATCAGTTTCTTTCCCACTTTCACTCAAAATTTCATCTAAATCATCAATTAAAGAAGGATGAGCATATACATAATCGCTCTCGTAATTCTCTACATAAACTATTTTATTAAGCTTATGTAACATTGAAGTTATATTGTCAACAACATTCTTGATTTTTTTGCGTTTTCAAGACTTTGACTTCCCACTCCAATCTTATTTAAATTCTTTTAACTTTCTTTTTGGAAAATCCTCTCTCTAATCATAAATATAACTCTTTTATCAACCATTTTCAACAAGAAAAAATTTAGGGATAAGTGCAAATTTGAGCTCTCAATTTTCAGCAATTGCACTTATCCCTACTGTAATTATTTACTGCAATTATCAACTTCTATCTTCAAATTTTAAATTTTATTATATTACCCTTTCACAATCTCTTTTCCCACTTCAAAAGCCCTCTCAAGCACATCCTTTCTTTCATTCACTGCACCAATGGGATTAAGATTGTTAGCACCGATTATTGCCTTTATATCCATTCCCAGCGCATCTTTAAAAAACATAGAGAGCTCTTCCATAACCTTTTGACCATCTGTGCCGCCGCCTTGAGTATATACAAGCACACACCTTTTGCCAGCAGGTATTCTTGAACCTTCTCCAATCTTTAAAAGGGCATAAAGTCTGTCTAAAAAGATTTTTGTCTGGGCTGTAACATAGCTCATGTAAATTGGAGAACCAACAACCAGTGCATCGGCAGAATACAGCGCATCATATATTTTTTGCATGTCGTCTTGCTGTTGGCACCTGCCGTTTTCCTGGCAAAAATTACATCCCTGGCAGGGATGAATATTCAGCTCATTCAATTTAAATATTTCCACATCAAACCCTGCCTCTTTTGCACCGCTTAAGATTTTTTCAACCAAAATTTCGGTATTGCCACCTTTGCGCGGACTGCCAACAATCCCTATTACCTTCACTTTAGAATTCCTCCCTCCCACTGATTACAAATAATATATTACCTACTGTTAGTATATAATTGCAAGTAGGTACTTTTTTGTGATATACTATACTTTAGGTAACCTTAAAGAAAAAAAGGAGTTATGAACTTTGAAAAACTCAAATGATAATATGCCACTCTGCCCTGTGGAAATTACGCTAGCTTTGATAGGCAGCAAATGGAAAATTCTTATTTTGAGAGAACTTATGCATGGTACAAAAAGGTTTAATCAACTTCTAAAGTCCATAAATGGCATTAGCCAGAAAGTTCTCACACAGCAGCTGCGTTCAATGGAAAAAGATGGACTTGTTATTAGAAAGGTTTACCCAGAAGTTCCGCCAAGAGTTGAGTATACGCTTACAGAGCTCGGGCTTAGTCTAAAACCTATTCTTGATGCGATGTATGAGTGGGGTGAAAGATATAAAAAAATTAAGGGATAAGTGGTATAGTCTTTTTTTATTTATATATCTGTGACCACTTATCCCTTTTATTACTTTAAATAAAAATCCCTTTCAAATCACTCCACAGTCACACTCTTTGCTAAATTCCTTGGCTTGTCAACATCACAGCCTCTTTGGACAGCTGTGTAGTATGCAAAAAGCTGCAGTGGCACAACTGTCAAAACTGGTGCTAAAATGTCAAGTGTTCTTGGAATATATAAAACATGGTCTGACACATTTTCTATCTCGGTATTTCCCTCCTGAGCAACAGAAAGTACAACAGCACCACGGGATTTTACCTCTTTTATGTTGCTTACCATCTTTTCAAAAAGTTTCTTTTGTGTTGCAAGTGCAATTACAAATGTCCCATCCTCAATCAGTGCTATTGTTCCATGTTTTAGCTCACCTGCTGCATATGCTTCTGAGTGAATGTACGAAATCTCTTTGAGTTTTAAAGACCCTTCCATTGCAACTGCAAAGTCTAAGCCTCTTCCTAAATAGAAGATGTCTTTTGCATTGAAATGCTCTGATGCATATTTTTGAATGTTCTCCTTGTGTGTCAGAACATACTCAACCTTTTCAGGAAGCTTCTTTATTTCATCTCTGATTTTTGCAAACTCTTCATAGGAAATTGTTCCAAGCTTTGTTGCAAAGTCAAGTGCAATAAGATACAGGCATATTAGCTGTGTTGTGTAAGCCTTGGTTGATGCAACCGCAATCTCAGGTCCTGCCCATGTATAAAGACAGTCATCTACCTCTCTTGCAATTGATGACCCAACAACATTTACAATCCCAAGCGTTCTTGAACCTTTTGCCTTTGCCTCTCTCATTGCAACAAGTGTGTCTATTGTCTCACCAGACTGAGAAATCACAATTGTTAATGTATTCTTATCTACGATTGGGTCTCTGTATCTGAACTCACTTGCTATATCAACCTCAACAGGGATTCTTGTGAGCTTTTCAATGACATGTTTTCCGACAATCCCCGCATGGTATGCTGTACCACATGCAACGATAAATATCTTGTTGAGTTTTTGCAAATCCTCTTTTGTAATATTAATTCCATCAAGGTTCACTTCAAAACCACTATCTGGAAGCCTTCCTGTCAAGGTATCTCTGATAGCCTTGGGTTGTTCCATTATCTCTTTTATCATAAAATGTTCATAGCCGCCCTTTTCTGCACTTGATACATCCCATGTAACATGAAATACCTCTTTTTTAACTGGCTCTTTTTCAGTGTTTACAATCTCTACCTTGTCTTTTGTCACAATGGCAATCTCATTTTCTTCAAGAATATAGGTATCTCTTGTGTACTCAAGGATTGCTGGGATATCTGATGCTATGAAGTTTTCACCCTGGCCAAGTCCCACAATTAGAGGACTATCTTTTCTTGCTGCAAGTATCATATCCGGTCTGTCAAGGCAAAGAACACCAAGCGCATATGACCCTTGAATCTTTTCAAGAGTCTTTATAAATGCATCTAAAATGTCACCGTCATAGTAATACTCTATAAGATGAGCAACAACCTCAGTGTCTGTATCAGATGCAAAAGTGTAACCCTTTTTTATGAGAAATTCTTTTAGCTTCAAATAGTTCTCTATGATTCCGTTGTGGACAATTGCAATCTTGCCGTTCTGGCTCACATGCGGATGTGAGTTCTCATCAGACGGCTCACCGTGTGTTGCCCATCTTGTATGACCAATCCCAACAAAACCTTCAATGGGATTTTGATTTAGCTTCTCTTCCAAAATGGTAAGTCTTCCTTTTGTCTTTACTATGTCAATCTTTGATTTATCTATATCGATAACTGCCACACCGGCAGAATCGTATCCCCTGTACTCAAGTCTTTTAAGTCCAGAGAGTAAAATAGGGACACAGTTTTTTGTACCAACATAACCAACAATTCCGCACATTGTTTTTGTCCTCCTCTTGAGCTTTATATTTAATTTCCAAGCTGCTAATTTATCATAGCAAATACAAGGATATAAGCCTTTTTTCTTTCTACCTTTGTCCCAGAAGTTGCCTTCCGGGGTTTGTAGCAGAAAGTTACGAGGGAAAAGGCAAAACCCCGCTGGGGCACCCGCCGAAAACCTCGATTCTCCCCAGTCCTCGTCAACCTCTGGAAAAAATACGCAAAGGCAACAGCGCTATAATTTCCAGAGGTCCTGGCGCTTTGAAAAAGCCTTTAGTTTAAAAGGCCTTTTTAACTTGGTCTAAAAAGTTTTATGAAAGCCTTGACTCAATCAAGCTTGCAAGATTATCTGCATCTTTTTTAATCTCTTCATAGTCTTCACCTTCAATCATTACCCTGATTAAAGGCTCTGTGCCAGATGGTCTTATCAAAACCCTTCCTCTTCCGTTTAACTTTTCTTCAACCTTTTTGATTGCCTCTAAAATTACAGAGTCTTTTGAATAAAGATCTTTCTTCCCATTTTCAACTTTAGCGTTTACAAGCACTTGAGGATATACCTTCATGATCTTTGCAAGGTCAGAAAGCTTTTTACCACTCTCTTTTATAATCTTTGTTAGCTGAAGGCTGGTTAAAATTCCATCGCCTGTTGTTGCAAAGTCTAAAAGTATTATGTGGCCTGACTGCTCGCCACCAATTGAATACCCGCCTTCAAGCATCTTTTCAAGAACATACCTGTCTCCAACTTTTGTAACTTCGAGGTTGATGCCAAGTTCTTTTGCTGCAACAAAAAGTCCCATGTTGCTCATGACTGTCACAACCAAGGTGTTGCGACTTAGTCTTCCATGCTGTTTTAGGTTTTGTGCTAAAATAAGCATTATTTTGTCGCCATCAACAATATTGCCCTCTTCATCAACAAAAAGCGTCCTGTCTGCATCACCATCATATGCAATGCCAAAGTCAGCTTTGTTTTTAACAACTTCTTGCTGGAGCATTTTGAGGTGTGTAGAGCCACACTCTTTGTTGATGTTTGTACCATCTGGCTGGTTGTTTATTACTACAACCTCTGCACCAAGTTCTTCAAAAACCTCTGGAGCTATTTTATATGCTGCACCATTTGCACAGTCAATGACAATCTTAAGTCCTTTGAAGCTTGCACCATTTAATGTTGATTTTAAGTAATCTTGATAGTCCTTTTTAAGATCAACTCTATTTACCCTGCCTATTGCATCAAATTGAGCGTGTGGAACCTCATCCCATTTTTTGTTTAAAATAATATCCTCAATTTTTTCTTCAATCTGGTCAGAAAGCTTGAAACCCTGAGAATTAAAAAACTTAATACCGTTGAATTCATAAGGATTGTGTGATGCGGAGATCATAATCCCTGCATCAAACCCATGAAATTTTACCAAGTGAGCTATTGCAGGTGTTGTAATAACTCCTGCCAAATACACATCTGCCCCAACAGATGTAAGCCCAGCACAAAGTGCAGCTTCCAGCATATCGCATGAGATTCTTGTGTCCTTGCCAATCAAGATTTTAGGTTTTTTGTGCGTTTCAGTGAGCACATACGCTCCAGCCCTTCCTAAGTCAAACGCAAGCTCGCATGTAAGTTCTTTATTTGCAACGCCTCTCACACCATCTGTCCCAAAAAGTCTTCCCATTCTCTTCCCCCTTTCATATGAAAGTGATTTATTACTTTATCTATTATATACCTATGTTTGAAAAATAACAATGTGAACATTTATTTTAAACACAAAAAAAGCTGCCAGAGAAATTTTTTCAGGCAGCAATAACAAAATTTTCTATCTCAGGTACTCTCTGAGTTTCAAATCTACTTTCTTTATCCCCTCAACCACAAGCTTTGCAATCTCATAAGCACCATACATATTAAAGTGTGTATTGTCTTCTATACCTTCAGGAAACTGGGGATACTCCCCCGGCTTTGCATACACAAAGAGCTTTTTTGACTCTTCAACCCCAAGTTTTTCATAAAGCTGGGAACTCATTTCAAGCAAATCAATCAGAAAAACATTTTCTTCCTCTGCCAACTCTCTCATAGCCCTAGGATAATCAAAATGAAGTCCGCTGCCAATAATTTTCCCATTTTCACCAAAATGTCTTCGTGCAACAGGTGTCACTAAAACCGGCACAGATCCTCTTTTTCGCGCCTCATCTATATAAACCTTTAACATTATCTTATATGTAGTATTTGCCTCAGTATATCTTTTATCATCCTTCTGGTCATTGTGACCAAACTGGATGAAAAGATAATCACCCTCTTTTATGGTCTGAAGAATTTGATCTAACCTTCCCTCTTCGATAAAACTTTTAGATGATCTTCCAGAGTAGGCATGATTGGAAATAGAAACTCCTTTTTTGAAAAAGCAGCCAAGCGCTTGACCCCAACCAGCAAAAGGCAAATTTTCCTGGTCACATACAGTAGAGTCTCCCGCAAGATAAATAACAATAGGATTTTGGGCTTCTTTAATTTCTATACTACAAACCTCAGCACCATCAGTTTCAATCTCAAAAATTATCTTTTCATTCTTAACATTTACTGTAAACTCCTCTTCATATATATCTCCCCTTTTAATTTGTGCGTCCTTTATCATAAGTCTTCTTGGGAAAACCATTATGGTCGCACTTGCAACATCTTTTTTTAGATTTCTGAGCACAAGCTTAACATCGTAGTTGCCGTTTGGGACATCTACTTTAAACTTAAAACTCTCAAAACCATAGCCTTTATCCTTACAGTAGATTGTGCTACCACTGACATTTATAAAATCATCCTTCACAACAGGCTCAAAATTGAATTTAAATACCATTAGAAACACTCCCTTGTTTTTCAAAATTCTTCTTTATATCTATTTTACTTTCTACCTCAAAAATATTCAACATAATAACACAAAATTTTTATATGTATTGCTATTGAATTCTTCTTGATTTTTTTTTAGTAACCTTATATTTGTGCACAATACCCAATTAAATTTGTGTATATTAACTATTTTAAAAAAGCTAATTTGATTGTGATTAGTTCAGATGTTATAATAATTTCAAGAGGTGTTATATTAAAATTTAATATCAAAAGGAGTGTGAGACTTTTTCCCCACAAAAATCAAATATATTCCTCATAATATCTACAAGAAGGTGGAAAAACAATGCAACTTGTTTTAATGTCTGGACCATTCAGATCCCTCCGGCACAAAAACTACCGGTATTACTGGTTTGGGCAGGCAATATCGGTAATTGGTTCATGGATGCAGAATATGGCAATGCAATGGCTGGCTTTAGAGCTTACAAACTCAGCGTTGCTTTTAAGTATCGTCACTGCATGTGAACAAGTGCCTGTAATGTTTATTTCACTTTTTGCAGGTGCAATACTTGATAAAAGGCAAAAAAGAAAGATTATTTTGTTAACCCAAAGCCTTCTTCTACTTTTTGCTTTCACTCTATTTTTGATTACATATACTCACACAGTTCGTTACTGGCACTTAGTAGTTTTAGCACTGATGAGAGGTTTTGTTACAACATTTGATAATCCTGCAAGACAGTCTTACATGATAACCCTTGTTGGAAAAGAAGACCTACCAAACGCAGTTGGTCTTAACTCTATGATTTTCAACCTTGCAAGAATCATAGGCCCTGCTGTTGCAAGCTTGGTAATATCAACAGTTGGAATTGAAATGTGTTTTTTGGCAAACGCCATAAGTTTTGTACCGGTCATTATAGGCGTATTTATGATTGACGCCAAAGAGCCTCAAAAAGAGAAAAATGGTAAAAGTGTTTTTGCGGAGGTGATAGAAGGGCTCAAGTATGTGTATAAGACAAAAGTACTTTTGAGAGCAATATCGCTTGTTTTAATCATGGGCACATTCATACTCAATTTTAATGTTCTTATCCCTGTGTATGCAAAACTTGCTCTGGGCAGAAATGAAACAGGTTTTGGACTTTTAATGTCATCGATGGGAATTGGATCACTTATAGGCGCATTTTTGACAGCTACAAGAAGAAAGGAAAAGATTAATTTAAATCTCCTTTTTAAGTTCATTCTTTTTGTGTCATTAGTTTACATTTTTCTTGGCTTTAACAAAAGCTATGCAGTAGCTTGTGTACTGTTTGTATTTGTTGGTCTTCTTGCAATAAGTTTTAACACAAGCTCAAACGCTCTTTTGCAGCTTTCATCGAGTGATGACTTTAGAGCAAGGGTGCTGAGCATCTACTTTCTTTGCAATGCTGGAACAACGCCAATTGGAAACCTCTTTACAGGAACAATTTCTCAAAAAATCTCCCCCTGGGCTGGATTTTATATTCCTGGATTTGTTACCATAGTATTGACTACAATTGTTCTTATCACCACCTTTAAGAAAAAGAATCTTGAGAAAACTAAATAATCTTAACTAGCACCATCAAAAACGGCATTATTACAACCGAAAATACGGTTGAATACGTAATCATAGCAGTAGCAAATTCATAGTCACCATTATATACTCTTGAAATTATAGCTGAATTTACCATCACAGGCATAGCAGACATTATGATAAACACATCTCGCATGAGTTTAGGAACGGGAATAAAATGTGAAAGAAGCCATGTAATAAAAGGCGTAACAATAAATCTTCCTGTAAATACTAAAATACTATCTTTGTCTAATCTGAAATTTTTAAACCCCATCTCATACATTGTTATTCCCACACAGAAGATGGAAAGGGGGGTGGTAAGCCCTCCTACCATTTTAAAACTGTCAAATATAAATTTTGGAAGTTTTATCTGTAAAAGTATAAGAGCAACTCCTATTAAAAATCCTATCAGAGGAGGATTAAATATACGTCTCAGAGTATCTATACTCAAAACATTTTGTTTTTCTTCTCTGTTGTCTTTAATAATTCCATATACACCAAGTGTCCACCAGATTGTAGTGTTTGCCATGTAATAAAGCAGTGTATAAGGTGTTGCGACATCTCCAAAAAGTGCAAGAGACATAGGAAGCCCTACAAAAATTGAGTTTGAAAGAGAAAATATGGCAGCAAAAAGTCCTCTCCTGTGATTATTTACATTTGCAACCCTTGCAATTACCATAGCTACAAAATAAGATAGTAATATTGACAAGAACGGTATCAAAAGCCCTCTTGCTGAATGTTCAAGTTCATTTTTTGTAAATGTTGAGGTGAGGTTTGCTATCATGTAAAGTGGTAGCGACACATTTACAACAACCTTTGCAAAAAGGTCTGATATTTTTGAGTCAAACCATTTGGTCTTTGCAAGAAAATATCCAAGCATGAGAACAAATAAAATCACAAGTACACCCTGAATGGCATTGACAAATGTATGCAGCAACGCTCTGACCCCCTTTTGAAATTTCGATCAAAAAATCAGTATGGTTTTCAAAATATTATACCATTAAAAATTTGATAGGTAGATAATATTCAATTGTAAATGCTCAGGGATAAAAAGTCAACATAATTAAATAAAATTCAAATATTTTGTTTAAGGATTTTTGAATATATTTTATGGTTTTTGAATCTAAATTCGTTCAAAACAACAACATTTTGTTAAACAATTATCTTAAAATTTTCGCTTTAAACTTAAAACAATCCACTTTAATTTATTACATTTTACTGTTATAATTAAGCTCAAAGTAGTAGAAATAATGAACAATAATGTGGGAGGTTTAAGATGGAGAAAGAATTTCAATTCTGGGAAAAGATTAAAGACATAACTTATCAGTATCTTGATTTTACTCTAAATTATAGGCAGAGCGGTCATCCTGGTGGGTCTCACTCAAAAGCTCACATGCTTATCTCTCTTTTATTTGGAAAAAAGATGTTATATGATATTAGAAAGCCTGAATATAGATTTAACGACAGGCTAATTCTCTCAGCTGGACATACAATCCCGATAATCTATTCTCTTTTTGCAGTTATTGGCGATGCTTTTAATGAGATGTACAGACAAACCAAAGATGGAAAGTATCTGATTGCTGAAGATAAACTTGTACGATACTACGACCTTCTCACTTTCAGGCACAGAGGCGGACTTCCTGGCCATGCCGAGTCAAGCGGGAAAACGCTGCTTTTGAAATTCAACACAGGACCTTCTGCCCATGGTCTTCCTGCATCTGTTGGGCAAGCTTTGGCACTCAAAAAAGCTGGGCTTCAAAATGTAAAGGTATTCTTGATTGAAGGTGAAGGTGCGCTGACAGCCGGCGTAACTCATGAGTCTCAAAACGGCGCATGGGCATATGGTCTTGGAAATCTTTTTTGGCTGCTAGACTGGAACGATTTTGGAATAGATGACAGACCTTTTTCTTCTGTTGTGTATGGTACACCTGAAGAATGGTTTTCTGCCCATGGCTGGAAGGTTTTTGGAACAATGAACGGTCATAGCTGGCAGGATGTCTACTATACCATTAAAAAAGCAGTTGAAGAAGCAAATGAGAATATTCCTAATTTTATGTGGTTTAAGACCAAAAAAGGATATGAGTATGGCGTGTATGACAACAAATCTCACGGTGTGCCACACAAGAAAAACTCAGAGATTTTCTGGGAGACAAGAAAACCTTTCATGGAAAAGTGTGGTGTAGAATTTGTAGGTTTTGGAAAACCTGCGTCATCTGACCCGGATGAAGAGAAAAAACAATGGGAAGAAAACCTCAAGATTATAAACAGGGTACTTACATCAGATGAAGAGCTTTTAAAGTATATCACAGACACACTTATTGAAATTGCAGAAACTCTGCCAAAAGAAGCACCTTCAACATTTGTTCTAAACCAAAATCCATATAAAGACACGGCTATCTATGATTACAAAAACTATCCTGACTGGCTTTTTGCAAAGCCAGGCGAAAATGTTCCAAACAGATCAGCTTTAGCAAAATGGGGAATGTATATAAACGGTGTAATCGGCAAAAAGTATGGAAGACCTCTTGTGATTGCAACATCTGCCGACCTTACAGAGTCAACCAACCTTCACGGTTTTGGTCTTGGAAAAGATGATTTTGGTGGTTTTGGAGTATATGACAGAGAAAAGAATATAAACGGAGCAATTTTACCATCTGCAATTACAGAGTTTTTAAATGCTGGTGTATGTGCAGGTTTAGCAACTGTAAACTTGAGTGAAAATCCACATGAAGATTTTAATGGCTTTTGGGCTATAACATCAACGTATGGTTCGTTTATGTATCTCAAATACGGCGCAATAAGGCTTTTTTCACAGATGGCTCAAGACTCTCCAATAAAATTTGGCAAAGTCATCTGGGTTGCAGGTCATTCTGGACCAGAGACTGCAGAAGATTCAAGAACACACTTTGGAATATTTGAACCAGGTGTATTGCAACTGTTCCCAAAAGGAAAGATTATAAATCTCTATCCATGGGAACATAACGAAGTACCTGTTTTACTTGGCGCTGCACTTGCAACAGATATCAATAATATAGCTTTGCATCTTACAAGACCACCGATTGAAATACCAGACAGAAGCGCACTTGGCATCCCATCTCATTTCGAAGCTGCAAAAGGTGCTTATATAATAAACGACTTTGACCCAGACAGAAAAAAGGACGGAACAATAATCGTAAGAGGTACAAGCACAACATACAATTTGATAAAAATCTTGCCACAACTAAGAAAAGATTTTAACCTTAAAATAATAGCTGCACCAAGTTATGAGCTTTTCATGATGCAAGATGAAACATACAAAAACAAGGTTTTGCCTATTGAAGACTGGATAGATTCAATGGTTGTTACAAATGAAAGCAAAAAACTTATGCAAGACTGGATATTTTCTAAGGTTTCAGAAGAATATTCTCTTTCAAGCGACTGGGATAATAACTGGCGAACAGGTGGAACAGTTGATGAAGTTTTAAAAGAAGCGCACTTGGACTGTGATAGCATTTATAACGGCATTGAAAGGTTTGTAAGGGATAGAGAAAAAAGAATTGCAAGGTTGAAAAATATCTTATAGCATCCCCCAGCAATTCGGTTAAAAATAATCTGAGCGGGAAGGAAGTTAGAAACCAAAATTTCTTCTCCCTCCCGCTCTTTTTTTATTGTATTTTATTGAGCTCTCTAAACTTGTTGGGTGATATACCCTCAACCTTTTTAAAAGCCTTTGTAAAACCACTTACCTCTGTATATCCTATCATTTTCGCTATTTGAGAAACAGAATAGTCAGTTGTAAGAAGAAGTTCCTTAGCTTTGTTCATTCTCAAGCTTTGGATATAATCACTGATGTTCTGACCAGCCTTCTCTTTGAATATTGCTGAAAGATACTGTGGAGTTATGTTAAATTTTTCTGCAATTGTAGAAAGTGATATCTCAGAACTTGAATACTGCTGATGAATAAAGTCCAAAATATTTGAAATTAAGTCATTGCCTATTTTCTGCTTGTTAACTATTACATTTTCTGTAAGTATTTTAAAGTCTTCCTGTATTGACTGAAGAACCTTCTTGGGATTCTTCTCTTCAATTATTAATCTCATAACCTTTTCTGGCTCTGGTTTTTGTTTTTCCCCAACCTTGTTTGGAATACTGTTTAAAAGCTGATAGTAAAGCCCGTAAAGATATATAAGTATCATCTTGGCCATATGAGGTGAGTTTGCCGCTGTTATATGATTTTTGATATTTTCAAATACCTCATAAACCCCTTCAACCTTACCTTCTTTAACAATATTTACAATTTTATTTTCAATATCCTTAGGCAAAAACTCTTTTTCGGACGTTATATCTTGAGAGAGCTCAGAAAATTTAAAAATCTTCATGTTAGGTTTTACAAATTTCAATGAAAGAACCTTTTCAGCCTGTTCATATGCAAATTTTAAGTTTATTATTCCCATAACCTCTCCGCTTATACCCACAGACATATAAATTGAAAAATTTTTCTCTAAAAACTCTATCATATTTCCAAATATTTCTGTAAGCTTTTTAATACTGTCTTTAACATTATCTATAACCTCAATGATAACACTCAGCTTTGTCCTTGAAAACAACACATCCCAGTGTTTAAAACCATTTGTCTCCAAAAGCTCATCCATAACGTTCGTAACAACGAGGGTTACAAGAGAATATTCACTATCACTCTCACCCTTTATAAACCCAGAGCAGTCATCAATCTCAATCAAACATACCAAAAACTTTGCATCCTGTCTTTGCATTTCAAGGGTTTTTAGTTCTAACTCACCTATATTTTCAGGTAATATACTGCCAAGAAGTAACTGATACAACAAATTGTTTTTTATGATTGGAGAAAATCTCATTATTTGTTTTTTCAATTCTTCTTCTTTAGAAAGTGTTTGCAAAACAAGGTCTCTTATAAAATCAAATTCGTTCTTTTCAAGTTCAAAGCTCTTTGTTTCATTTCCTGCTTGCAACAATCTTTTTATTTCGCTCAGCGGTCTGTAGTTTTGCATACTGAAGAAAAATATGAGTATACTGCCAATTATACTCATAAACCCAAGAAGAATAAGACTCAGATTGCGAATTTTACGTATCTCTTCAAAAAAGCTGTTGACAGGTACCATGGATATATATTTCCAACCATAAATAGGTGATATAACATAATATATTATCCATTTTTCACCATTCAATGTCAGTTCTTGAATTCTAAAGTCATTGTAGATTGAAAAGTTGAGTTTTGGCAAAGATATGTCCTGTTTGTCTGCAGAAACTTTAAGAACCTGATTGTTGTCTCTATCCAGAATCCAAAGTATCCCTTTAGGATAGCTCACAATTTCTTTCATTGTACTGACAATCTTGCTTTGGTCTATTATTACAAACACATTCGCATTTTTACCATCTATTATCCATCTTGATAAGGTATTTGCAAACACAATTGTAGAAAGATTTTTATAGTCTGCTTTTATCTTAAAAGAAGGTATATATTTCATCTTGTATTCACCGCTCAAAAACTCAAGCCATTTTTCAAAACTCATATTAAGTGGTCTGTTGATGTATGTATAGTAATTATAAGGTGTTGTAGTATATGATGGACCAACAATGATGTTCTCAGAAGGAATGTATATAAAAGCATCTATTATGTATGAATTTTTATATGTCTGTGAATATATCTCTCTGCAAAGATTTCTGATATTAAGAAGTCTATCGCTGCTATCAAGCGCTTCTTTGGCTTCAGGAAGAAAAATAAAATAATAGGGATTTAAATTTATCCAATCTGCAAGAGATTCAACAGACTTTACAATCTCATTTTCAACCTTATCTTCAAGCTGGGTAAGGGCAGTTTTGTTATACCTATATAGGCTACTCATCATTATGTTTTTTATACTAAAATAAGACCCAATACCTATCAAAAGCGGAATTATAAAAATAACAAGATATGAAAATACAAATCGCCACAGTATTTTCTTGAACATACTTAAAAAAATCCTCCTCAAATATCATATATTTAAAGCCTCATTTTTGGGCAATTTCAATTATAATACAAGCAATATTGAAAAGCAATGAAACATATTGCAAAGAAAATATAAATGATGAGTACATTTTTAAGAAGTTTAATATTGTCCTTTTAACCTTAACATTTTCCTCTTTCATAAAGTCTCTCCTCCCCTTTATAATAAAAGCTGTAAAGCCCGCTAACAAGTTGTTGAAAACAATAAACTTTTGTTGCGGGTAATTTGGGAAAAATCAATAAAAACTTTTAAAGTAAGGAGGTTTCAAGATGGATTGGTTCAAATCTTCTAAAAAGGTTATAAGCATGATTGTAGTTATGGTATTTGCCTTATCGCTTTTAATTCCAGTATTTGTCTCATCAACCTCAACAGCTTATGCAAAACCAACACCAACACTTACCTATTTTGTTCGACTTGACCCCAAGGTTGCAACATCCTACAGCAGCTATTCATCAATTGCTGCATACCAACTTTTGCAGAAAAAACTCGGTGTAAAACTTGTGTTTAAACACCCACCGGTTGGTGGAGAAACAGACCAGTTCAATCTTATGGTGGCATCAAGGCAGCTGACAGATATCATTGAGTGGAACTGGATTGATAACTATCCTGGCGGACCTGTAAAAGCTTTGCTTGACAAAGTTATTATTAGACTTAACGACTATATGCCAAAATATGCTCCAAATTTATCAAAATACTTGCAGCAACATCCTGACATCAAAAAACTTATTGTTACAGACGATGGTGACATTTATGGATTCCCAGCTCTTCGTGGAACAAACCCAAAAATTGCATGCGTATACTATGGACCTCAAATAAGAAATGACTGGTTGAAAAAGCTTGGATTAAAAGAACCAGAAACAGTTGATGATTGGTACAAGGTTTTGAAAGCATTTGTAACAAAAGACCCAAACGGTAATGGCAAAAAGGATGAAAGAGGATTTTCAATCCTCAGAAATGCTTCTAATCCGAGATATGCATTTGATTATTCTTCATTCTTAGTTGGTGCATGGGGTATTAAAACAGACTTTTTCCAAGTTAATGGTAAAGTTAAATACGGCCCATTAGAACCTCAATACAAACAGTTTATAGCAACTCTGCAAAAATGGTGGAAAGAAGGACTTATTGACCCAGACATTCTCACAATGAACCAGAAGGTTATAAGAGCAAATGTTCAAAATGATGTAATAGGTGCATGGATAGGACTTCTGTCTGGTGATATGGGCTTCTTCTTGAACCTGAAGAAAGACATAATAGCTACCAAGTTCCCTGTGCTCAAGAAAGGCGAAAAACCACTTTTAGGACAGGCTGAATTCTTGTTCTCCAGAACAAGCGCTGCTATAACAACTGCGTGTAAAGATATACCCACTGCTATGAAGGTGCTTGACTGGGGTTATAGCAAAGAAGGGTACGAAGCATTTAACTATGGTGTACTTGGAAAATCATATGTAAAGAAAGATGGCAAAGTTTACTACACAGATGAAATTTTGAAAAACCCACAAGGACTTTCAGCAGCTGAAGCTCTGGCAAAATATGCCCGTGCATCAATCAGTGGTCCTTTTGCCCAAGCAGATGAGTATTATCTACAGATTCAGATGATGTATCCACAACAAAAAGAAGCTGTCATGGAAAAATGGTCTGATGTCAAAAATGACAGAATTCTTCCACCACTTTCGTTTACAGACGAAGAATCCAAGAGACTTGCAAATATTATGAATACAGTCAACACATACTATGATGAAATGTTCTTAAGACTTATGACAGGAAAAGCAACAAATGTTGATGCATTTGTAAAGACTCTTAAACAAATGAAGATTGATGAGGCTATAAAGATTTATCAAGCTGCATACGACAGATGGAAGAAGAGAAAATAATATAGAAATATCCATATCAAAAAGAGCCTTGCAACAAGGCAAAAAATAAATGCTTTTCTTTAAACACCTTATTGCAAGGCTCTTTTTTATAAATCTTCTTTGAGGAGGTTCAAAGGATTATGGAAAAGGCAACAATTAAGTCTTATCAGCCAAACAGATGGCAAGAACTAAAAAAAGATATTATACGTAATAAAAGCCTTTATTTAATGATTATCCCTGTTGTGGCTTATTATTTTATATTTCACTACATCCCTATGTACGGTCTTCAAATAGCTTTTAAAGATTTTACACCAGCAAAAGGTATCTGGGGCAGTCCATGGGTTGGTTTAGAAAAGTTCAAAGAATTCTTTGTCTATGACAGCTTTTATGTCTGGAGAATAATCAGAAATACAATACTTATAAACGTTTACGACCTCATATTTGGTTTTCCTGCTCCAATTCTCTTCGCACTTTTGCTTAATGAAATTAAAAATACTATTTACAAAAGAACTCTTCAGACTGTAAGTTATATGCCACACTTTATTTCAACAGTTGTTATTGTTGGTATGATTATGGACTTTTTTGCAAGAGACGGTCTTATAAACAATATACTCAAATCTCTCGGCATTTTGTCAGAACCTATTTCGTTTATGACAGAACCTGGCTGGTTCAGACCACTGTATGTCGGCTCTGGAATATGGCAAAACCTTGGCTGGGGTTCGATTGTGTACCTTGCTGCAATCTCAAACATAGACCCTCAGCTTTATGAAGCAGCGCTGATTGACGGTGCGGGAAGGTTCAGACAAGCATTATATGTAACAATCCCAGGGATATTGCCAACAATTGTTATAATGTTCCTTCTCAGAGTTGGACACATGATGAATGTCGGATTTGAAAAGGTATTTTTGATGTACAATCCTTTGACATATGAAACAGCAGACGTTATTTCAACTTATGTATATAGAAAAGGTCTTTTGGAGATGGACTACAGCTACGGTGCAGCTGTTGGACTTTTTAACTCTGTTATCAACTTTTTACTGGTCATATTCTCAAACAAGATTGCAAAAAAACTTACAGAGACATCGCTTTGGTAAGAAAAGGGGTGAACTTCGAAGATGAAAATAAGAAAAAGTGCTGGCGAAATAATATTTGATACTTTCAACTATATATTTTTAGGACTTCTGTGCTTTACAATGCTGTATCCAATGCTATATGTTATATTTGCTTCATTCAGTAACCCTATTAAGCTTATGGCATACAGAGGACCACTTTTGCGACCCCTCGACTTTTCGGTGGAAGCTTATAAACTGCTTCTCAGTTACCCTATGATTTGGATTGGTTATAGAAATACACTTGTTTACGTTGTTGTAGGAACAGCTATAAACATCCTACTTACCACAATGGGTGGGTATGTTCTTTCAAGAAAGAATCTAAAACTAAAAAACCCGATTATGTTCTTCATTGCATTTACTATGTACTTTAGCGGCGGTATGATTCCAACATACCTTCTTGTCCAATCTCTTGGGATGATAGATACAATCTGGGCAATGATAATCCCAGGGGCAATTTCTACAACAAACCTCATCATCATGAGAACTGGTTTTCATGCTGTGCCAGACAGTTTGGAAGAGTCTGCAAGGATAGATGGAGCTGGGGATTGGACAATACTTTTTAGAATCATGATACCACTTGCAATGCCGATGATTGCCGTTATGATTCTCTTTTATGCTGTAGGTCACTGGAATGCGTTTTTTAGTGCTATTATATACCTGCGCTCAAGAGAACTTTACCCACTTCAGCTTGTTTTAAGAGAGATACTTATTATGAACAGTACAGAGAACATGACAACAGGAATTTCAGATGCATCTGACAGGTTTGCAGTGACAGAGCTTATCAAATACGCGGCAATTGTGGTATCAACAGTACCAATTCTGTGTATATACCCATTTTTGCAAAAGTATTTTGTAAAAGGGGTCATGATTGGGGCTATTAAAGAGTAATATTTTATGGTATAATGAAATAAACTTAAACAAAAGAAAAGTGGGGCAAATACAATATGAACAAAGACAAAATAGCAGCACAACTTTATACAGTCCGTGAATTTTTGAAAACAGAAGAAGAAATATGCCACAGCCTTAAGAAAATAAGCGAAATTGGTTTTAAAGCCATTCAAATTTCAGGAATTGGTAGAATTAACCCGAAAAGATTAAAAGAAATATGCGATGAATTTGGTTTGAAAATATGTGCAACACATATCCCTTTTGAAAGACTTAAAGAAGAAATTGAAACTGTCATTAGTGAACATAAAATTTACGAGTGTATGCACATTGCAATACCTTCTGCACCTTCTGAATATCGGTCTCAAGAAGGTGCTATAGCTTTTGCTGCTGAATGCAATGAAATTGGAGAAAAATTAAAATATGAAGGAATTACACTTTCTTATCACAACCACAGTTTCGAATTCAAAAAATACAATGGTAAGACATGGTTCGAACTTTTTATTGAAAGCTCAAACCCAGAATATCTTATGATAGAAATTGATACTTATTGGGTCCAGTTTGCAGGGGCAAACCCTGAAAAGTGGATAAGAAGCTTAGAAGGTCGAATTCCTCTTGTACATCTTAAAGATATGGGAATGATTGAAGATTTCAAGCAAGGCATGTTTGAAGTTGGGTTTGGAAACTTGGACTGGGATGGAATAATAGCTTCTTGCAATGAAGCAGGAGTTGAATGGTATATTATAGAGCAAGATGTATGCCAGCGCTCACCTTTTGAAAGTCTTAAGATGAGCTTTGATTTTATCGTGAAGAATTATTCAGACTGAAAAATTATTAAAATAAAATAATGGCTTGAGAATAATAAACTTCTCAAGCCATTTGTTTTTAAATAGACCATCTTGCAATATAAGGAGGATTTAAAAGATGAAGTATCGGAAGTTTCCAAATATTGATTTTGAAGTATCAGCGCTTGGGTTTGGATGTATGCGTTTACCCATTCATGGGGACGACTCATCTCAAATTAACCAGTCTTTGGCAATTGAGATGATAAGATATGCAATTGACAATGGGGTAAATTATATTGACACAGCGTATGGTTATCATGGTGGAAACAGTGAAGTTGTTGTTGGCAAAGCTTTAAAGGAGGGATACAGAAACAAAGTAAAACTTGCAACAAAGTTGCCTGTATGGAAGCTTACTAAAATTGAAGATGCAGATATGATACTCGATGAACAGCTAAAAAGGCTTGACACTGATTATATTGATTTTTATCTTTTACATGCGCTAAACAAACAAAGATGGGACATGTTAAAGAACATGGACATTTTTAGCTGGATTGAAAAAGTTAAGTCCCTTGGCAAAATAAAACACATTGGTTTTTCCTTCCATGACAGTCTTGACACGTTCAAAACAATAATTGATGAGTACAATGGCTGGGAATTCTGTCAAATACAGTACAATTATTTAAACCGAAACTATCAGGCAGGGGAAGAAGGTTTGAAGTATGCCCACGCTAAAGGTCTTGGAGTTATAATAATGGAACCACTTTTGGGCGGAAAGCTTGCAAGAAAACCCCCTGAGCAGGTTCAAATGGTATGGGATAAGGCAAAAATCAAAAGAACACCTGCACAGTGGGGATTTTTGTGGCTCTGGAATCAAAAAGAAGTTACTACTGTTTTGAGCGGGATGAGTTCAATGCAGCAGGTGATTGAGAATATAAATACCGCAGACGAAGGGTATGTTGGATGTCTTTCTGAGGATGAGCTGAAACTCATAGATGAAGTAACTCAAAAATACCTTGAGTTAAAACCTATTGATTGTACTGGTTGCAAGTACTGTCTTCCATGTCCAAATGGTGTTGATATCCCCCGCAACTTTAATCTTTACAATGACGCAAAGGTCTACAACATGTATGAAGAAACAAAAGAAGCATATTTAAAGCCTGAAAAGGTAGAACAAAAAGCTTCAAACTGTGTAGAGTGCGGTTTGTGTGAAGAAAAATGTCCTCAAAACTTGCCAATCAGAAAGCTCTTGAAAGAGGTTACGCAATTTTTTGAAGGTTAAATTTGAAGGTTAAATTAAATAAAAAAGGGCTGTTGCCAAAAACAGTAAAATATAATAGGCATCAGCCCTTTTTTACATCTATTTTTCAATTTTATTTCTAATCTCAAAAACCTTTGCCTTTTATCTTTTCAATCTCTTTTAAAACCTCCTCATCACTTTCAAGAGGAAGTTTTACTGGTTTTCCTGTAAGACTTGAAAGATAAATTGCCAAAATAATTTCAACAGGATGTCTACCTTCCTCAGCGGGGATAAGTGGTTTTGTTCCGGTTTTTATAGCATTTATTACATCTCTGTACTGTCTTACATGTCCTTCTTCTTTGATTGCAGCAGAAGATGCTCCAACAGGACCATCTTCCTCTTTCTTATAGATCTCTAAATACTCCTTCTCAGACCCATCTTTGAAGTAAAGACTTTCAAGCCTGGTGTTAACAGCTGTTGCAGAGCCTTTTTCACCAAAAATCTCAAGCCGCGTTTCAAAACCAGGATATGCACTTGTTGTTCCAACTATCTCACCAATTGCACCATTTTCAAACTTGACTGCTGCAACTGCTCCGTCTTCAACTTCAATACGCTTGTGTGCCCGGGTTACACAATATGCATACACCTCTACAACCTTTCCAACAATCCACTGAATCATGTCTATATAGTGTATAGACTGGTTCATGAGCGCACCACCGCCATCTAAGCTCCATGTACCGCGCCAGCTACCGCTGTCATAATACTCTTGCGACCTGTACCATTTAGTGTAACTTGTTGCTAAAACTATGTTGCCAAACTTTCCTTCGTTTGCGAGCCTTTTTAAAAGTTGCATACAATCGCTGTATCTGTGCTGTGAAATTATAGAAATCACCACATTGTTCCTGTTCTGGGCTTCTATTATTCTGTCAGCTTTAGATAATGTTATATCCATTGGCTTTTCAACAATGACATGTTTTTTGCTATCGGCTGCTAAAACTGCCATGTCAGAATGCACACCTGAAGGTGTACAGATAGATACAACATCAATCTCAGGATCAAGAAGCATCTTTTCATAGTCAGTATAAATCTTTTTTATGCCAAAATCCTGCGCAAGTTTTTTTGCTCTATCTTCTACAATATCGCACACAGCAATAAGCTCAGCATCACTTGAAAGGGTTGAAATAGCGGTTGCATGTGTCTTTGATATAACCCCACAGCCCGCAATAGCAAACTTAAGCTTTGACATTTCAACTCTCTCCTTCCTCATCGATGATCTTTTTAATTGCCCTATAAGCCTTTGCAAAGTTTTCAGGTCCACCACCAGGAAGATTATTATTAAGATGAGGCTCTATTGATAAAAAACCACAAAAGCTCATCCTCTTTAGTGTTTCTATCACATCTTTTACTCTTCCATCACCCTCACCTGCAACTGTAACACTGCCGTCTGAAAATTTTGCATCTTTTATGTGAACATACTCAATGTAATCCTTTAAAAGCTCAAATGCGTGAGGATAAACCTCTACTTTGCACTGAACAAAATTTGCCGGGTCAAATGTTGCTCTCAAATTGGGTGAGTTGATTGTGGAGAGGATTTTAAAACACCTTTCGGCATTGTTTCCATATATCTCCTTTTCGTTCTCGTGAAGAAGAACAAGATTTTCCTTCTTGGCAATCTCTGTAAACTTTGAAAGCCTTTCTATGACAACATCTGTGTACTTATCTTCTTCACCTTCTGGAACATAAAACGAAAAGATGCGTATGTATTTTGTCTCAAGGATATGCGCAAGATTGAGGATATGTTTAAAAAGGTCAAGATACTTTTCAAAGTCGCAGTTTACATCAACCTTGCCGATTGGAGACCCTATTGCTGAAACCTTTATACCACTATCTTTTAATTTTTTAAAAACTTCCTTTGCTTCATTTTCAGTAAAGTCAGCAATATTTTTACCATTTGCAGACCGAAACTCTAAATATTCAATACCATGTTTTTTTAAAACCTCTATCTGTTCATCCAAACTGCTTGCTATCTCATCTCCAAATGCTGTGAATATAAATTTATACATCTTCTCACAATACCCCCTTGTTCAAATTCCATTCGACACAAACCCAAAATAAAAAATTAATTTGAAATCGGTTAAAAAATTGGGATTAAGAAAAATTTTTTGTTTTTATGTGTTTTTAAATATATTTTACACCTATTGATTTTCATTTTCAACAATAAAACCAAAAAAATAAGCTGGCAAGATTGTGCCAGCCATTTTTTATTCCTCTTTGAATTTATATGCATTTTCAATTCTCTTTATCATAGAATCATACAAAAGCTTTGAAAGACCTATTCCTCCTTGTTTTGAAGCATTTTTTAGCCTTTTGCAGAAACGCTCAAGATGAGCATTATCAAGCTTTATATAATCTTCAAAAAAGTATTCCTTCCTCCTCATAGATAGTGTAAAATATAACTGTATAAAACATATTTTCTATGAGGAGGAGGATAAAATGTTTAAAAATCATAATAAACAACTCTCTTTTTTAGAACTTTATGAGGACGTTAAAAACCTCGCTCTCAATAACCCTCATAACCTTCTTGGCTTCTTCAACAAATACATCAATATCAATAACTTCATCCCTCAATCCTTCTTTAAAGCCTACTATAAATACTTCGGTAAACATAGATGCTTCTCTTTGCAATCTATGTTATGTGCTTTCTTCATCCAAAAAATCTTCAAATTCTCTACCTTAACTCAACTCCGTGCTGTCTTGCTCAACTCATACCAGCTTAAATCTTTCTGCAACTTCGATACTATACCCTCTATCTCTACATTCTCAAGATTTAGAAAAATCTTTTGCTCCGAAATCGAAAACGTCTTTTATAACCTCGCAAAATATGCTCAAAATATTGCACTTGAAATAAACCCTGACCTTGCTTCTTGCGTAATATTCGACACAACTGCCTTAGTCCCTATGCTCAAAGAAAATAACCCTAAGTTCATCCAATCTATGCTCAGAAAAACTAAATCTCAAAACCCTAACCTTACATCCTCTGCTGTGTATTATCTCACATACTCAAACCTCCCCAAATCTGCTTCTGCTTCACCTTATATTACTCGTATGTTCGCTAATGGTCATTTCTGCTATGGATACAAATTCGCTATCATCACTAATGGATTTGGTTTACCTCTTGTAATCACTCCTGCCTTCTGTCCTTCTTCTGATGACCCTCAAGACCCTGCTTTTTCTAAAGCTATCTCTGATTCAAAAGCTCTTATTCCCGCTTTGATTAACCTAAACCATAATTTCCAATTCAATCAGTTTTCAACCTTTATCGCCGACAGTGCTCTTGACTCTTACATGGTCTATTCTTCCCTCATCAAAGATTTCAATTTCTCTAAAGTCATAATCCCTATTAACCCCAGAAATTCTAACCAAACCTCATATACCCCTACCTCTGACCCTAACATCACTATCTCACAAAACGGTATACCCTTCTGTAATAAACTAAATAAACCTTTTATCTACGAAGGTCTTTGTAATGGTAAAAATCGCTCCCCAAGAATTAAATGGCGCTGCCCTTGCTCTCAGATTAAAGACAATAAACGCTTTTGCACCTGCCCACATCCTTGTACTACTTCTAAGTCAGGTAGGATGTTCTATACATACCCAGATGCCAACCTGCGGTATTATCCAGGTATCGATAGAAATTCTGACCAGTTTTATCAACTTTACAAATCCAGAGTTACTATCGAGCAAACTATTTTTAATCTAAAGTCTTTTCTCGGTCATGATACCATTTTCTCATATGACCATATTTCACTTTTTTCTGACTTCTTACTCTCTGCTATTTGTATGCTTTTACTCTTTATTCTCTCTTATGCCATACTAAAACATCACCAAAATATCTCTTACAAAAAACTTCAAAAACTTAAAAAACTTATTGCCTGAGATTTCTCTTAACTCTAAAAAATGCATTTTTAATCCCTAACAAATTGCCCACACTAAAAACCCTTTTTAAAGGGTTTGATATAGCTTTGCCTTTTTTGGCTTTTGAATTATTTGGTAATAAATTTATAGTTACATACGTTGCTGATAATGTTGTTATTGTGTGCAAATAGCACAATTTACCTATACACCCTCTTGACTTTTATTCCTGTATTCCTATTTTATGGTTTGTACATCTATTCATTTTGCAAACGGCTATTGAAGCATTTTTTGAAATCTCATCAACAAACATGTCGTTAAAGATATCATCTGCAATACCCTCTTTAAAAAGCCCGCCTTTTGGTATCGACTTTTGCATCTGTTTAAAAATGGTAGAAAGCATTATTGCTTCAAATTCCTCACAAGCCTCTTTGAGTTTCTGTTTGTCTTTCTCAGAATACGCTTTTTCAAGCTTGTCTATGATAGAGTTGCTAATTCCCTGCTGATAACCTGCCTGAATCTTAATGCTTGACACATCACTCATTTGTAATTACCTGCCTTGAAAGATTTATCTTTTGAGATTGTTTGCCATGGAAAGCATATCGTCAGCTGTTTGAATTGCCTTGGAATTTATCTCATACGCCCTCTGAGCAATGATTAACTTTACCATTTCATCCACAACCTGCACGTTTGACATCTCCAAAAAACCTTGCAAAATCCTGCTCTTTTGACCTTCCATCTCCTCTTCAGATACAGGTTCGCCAGATGCAGCAGAAACATTATACAGGTTTTTACCCTCTGCCAAAAGTCCTTGAGGATTTATAAACCTTACTATCTTGATTTTAAGACCTGAATCCTGAATTTGTCCTTCTTGATCCTTGTACGTAATCCTTCCTGTTTCATCTATTGTGATGCTTGAGATTGCAGTCTCTGGAAGAACAATCTCAGTGTCACCCTCTGCTAAAACTGGATATCCATCTGAGGTCACAAGTTTTATTTGCCCCTCAACATTGGAAACTTTAAAACTTCCATCTCTTGTATATCTTGGACCGTTGGGGGTTGATACAACAAAAAATCCTTCCCCCTGAATTGCCAGATCAAGTGGGTTTTCAGTTCTCTCCAAGTTCCCTTCTGCAAAGCTTTTTGTTATAGCAGAGATTGTAACGCCATGACCTATCTGAAGACTTACTGGCTTTCCATCACCTGCAACAACATCTGCACGCGACAAAGTCTCATACAAAAGGTCTTTAAACTCAGCCTTGTCTTTTTTGAAAGCTGTTGTATTCACATTTGCAAGGTTGTTGGATATGATATCAACATTTGTCTGCTGCGCTTTCATTCCAAGAGCAGCAGAATAAAGTGCTCTCATCATCTTATCTTTTTTCCTCCTTTTACCTCTTAATTCTTTTCGCAAGTTACATCCTAACTACTTTCTCGCAATCTCATTTACTGCCTTTTGCAACGTCTCATCTTGAATGGTAAACGCCTTCTGGTTTGCTTCATACGCCCGCAGTACACTTATCATATTGACCATCTCTTGAACTGAATTTACATTAGAGCCTTCCAAATACCCCTGAATAATCTTACCTGAAAATGGTATCGGTTGGCTAAGCGCATCTGCTTCAAACAGGTTATTGCCAACTTTGCGAAGAAGTTGCTTATCCTGAAAATCAACAACCCTTAGTCTGTCAACAAGTCTTCCATTCTGATAGACATTTCCCTGTTCATCAATTCTCACTTGTCCACCGCTTTGAAGAACAATTCTTCCGTTCTGTCCAAGGACGTAAAAACCATCAAGTGTCACAAGCTCTCCCCGCGAATTTAAAGTAAATGCACCGTTTCTGGTATAAAGGATTTGCTGAGTCCCTTGATTATTTGGCATTTCAACAGTAAAAAATCCATTCCCTCTTATTGCCAAGTTCAAAGGCTCATCTGTTTTTATGTAAAGCCCCTGGGAAAAATCACTCACAATCCTTGACACGTCGCTACCTAACGACATATACCCTATTGCATTGTCAGGCGAAGAAACTTTGTCGTATATCCTGTAGACAAGCATGTTTCTGAAACTTTCAACCTGCGCAACATCTCTTTTAAATCCAGTTGTACTCACATTTGCCACGTTGTTTGCTGTTATGTCCATTAGTTTTTGATTCAAAATCATCCCCGATGCCGATGTGTAAATTCCTCTAATCATCTTTTCTGCAATCTCCTTTTTTACCTGACTCTTGGGTCTTTTATAAGACTTGCTTCCAAAACATCTAAGGATTCTAAAGCCTTACCTGTCCCAAGCGCAACGCATGACACAGGGTCATCGGCAATCCTTGTTGGAATTCCTGTTTTTTCAGAGATAAGCTTGTCAAGCCCCCACAAAAGGCTTCCACCACCTGTCATAACTATTCCAGTTGAGGTAATGTCTGCTGCAAGTTCAGGTGGTGTATTTTCCAAGACCCTGTGCACAGCTTCAATTATAGCCGAAACAGGCTCTTCTAAAGCTAAAAGCATTTCGTCAGATGTCACCGTTATCGTCTTTGGAAGACCTGTTAAAAGGCTTCTTCCACGCACTTCCATAGATTCTACCCGAGGCTTTTTGTAAGCACATCCAATGTTTATTTTGAGTTCTTCCGCCGTTCTTTCACCAATTGCAACACTGTGTTTCTTTCTTATATATCGGATAATTGCTTCGTCAAATTTATCCCCCGCAACTTTGATTGATTCACTTACAACAGCCCCGCCAAGAGAAATCACCGCAATGTCTGTTGTTCCACCACCGATGTCAATCACCATACATCCTACCGGTCTTGATATGTCAAGCCCTGCACCAATCGCAGCTGCAATTGGCTCTTCTATTAAAAATGTCTGTTTTGCGCCCGCTTCGTATGTTGCATCTAAGACTGCTCTTTTTTCAACCTCAGTTACTCCAGATGGCACACACACAACAACCCTCGGTTTGAAAAATACTCTCTTGCCAAGTACCTTCCCCAAAAAATATTTCAGCATTGCCTCTGTGACCTCATAGTCTGAAATGACACCATCGCGAAGAGGTCTTACAGCCACGATATTGCCCGGTGTCCTTCCAATCATTCGTCTTGCTTCTTCTCCAACTGCTAAAATCTGTTTTCTTGTCTGTTCTATCGCAACAACTGATGGCTCTCTTAACACTATACCCTTTCCTCTAACATATACCAAAACTGTTGCTGTGCCCAAATCTATTCCTATATCTGTTCCAAACGCCATAAGCCGCCCTATCCTTTCTATTTTTCTTTTTTGTAAATATACCTTAAATATATTTTAATTTTTAATTTGCATATTTTCAATGAATTTTATATACAATTTTTTAGAAAACAAAAAGGCTTTTGCCGTACTCACTTTTAAAATGTCGGCAAAAGCCCTGTAACTTTCTTACTTTCCAGTTTTGAAATACTGGATTGCTCGCTGTAACTGTTTGTCAACATATTTGGAATTTACAAACTCTGAAAACTTTTCATTTAACTTTTTCTGTGTGGTTATATCAAGCACTCCAGAAGGATAAAGCTTATTGTCTTTCTGGAACTTTTTAACTGCAGCTACTGTGCTATCATCCATCTTAGCTGTCCAGTTATCCAAATATCCAAGGTAGAAAAGCCTTTGCTGAGCTGCCAAAACCTCCAAGTCCATATCACCTTTTTTGAACTTCTTGGTTGCGCTCAGGCTCAAAATCTTATCAGGTCCAAACTGGGAGAGTGAGTCGTCCTGAACCTCTATGTCTGGCACAACACCTTTCCCTTCAACATAATAGCCAGACGGTGATTTGTACTTTGCAACAGTCACTTTCGCCACGTACCCTTTTTTTGTGTCTGTCTCAGGAAGACTTACTAAGGTCTGTACAGTTCCTTTGCCATACGTTTTTGTGCCAATCACAACCCCTACTTTTCTGTCTTTTATTGCCTGGGCAAAAATCTCTGAAGCAGATGCGCTCGACTCGTTTGTTAAAACTGCAAGTCTATACTTTGGATTTTTGTTCTTAGACTTGTACTCATCTTTAAAGGTGTTGTACTCAATTGTTACAATGGGTCCTTCTGGCACAAAATATTCACATATCTTTACAACCTCATCCAAAAGTCCGCCGGGGTTGTTTCGAATATCAAAAATAATGTTCTTAATACCTTTTTTGTCAAACTCATCAAGAGCTTTCTTGACATCATTTGAACACCCTTGGGTAAACTGTGTGAGTTTAATATAACCTATATTATCATCAAGTACCTTATACTCGACAACAGGAATCTTTATCTTTCTTCTGACAATAGAAAATCTGTAAGTCTTGCCATCTCTTAAGATGTCAATCACAACAGTTGTGCCTTCCTGCCCGCGAATGAGTTTAACAGCATCATCTGTTGTCTTCCCAACCAGAGACTTTCCATCTGCTGCGATGATTTTATCTCCAACCTTTAGCCCCGCTTCTTTTGCAGGTGTTCCGTCAAAAACTCCAACAACAACTATGTAGTCTTCTTGTTTTTCTATCTGGATACCTATTCCTGAAAACTCACCATTTACGCTCTGGGTAAAGTCCTGAGCCTGCTGTGGTTTCATGTATTCTGAATATTTGTCAAGGCTCTTAAAAAGCCCTGTAAACATCATATCAATAAGCTCATCATAACTGTACTTGCCTATATGATACACCTTTGCAACCTGTAATACCTTTTTGATATAATCCATCTGCTTGTCTGTAGGAAAATCAGTTGAGATTATAAAAAACTGAGAATACACAGGAACTGCAACAAAGATAGAAAGTGCAAGCATTACAGCTACAATTTTTATTAAAAGCTTTTTGTTAATTCTCATCTCTCTGGCCTCCACATCTTAATTTTTTGTATGCTCAAAATCTACTACTTTAAACCTTTTCTAATTTAACCGTTAATCCGAGCTAAAGAGGCTCATGTCAAGATATCTTCTTGCGAGTGTGTCTCTTAAAAAGTTTATGAGGTTATAAACAAGGTTTGCAGCAGTGCCTTTTGTAAGCCTTTGCTGCGGCAAAAAGTTATTATCCTCAGTTCCAACCATTATCTTTTCATCCTTCAATACCTTAACAGCATCCTTTGCCCAAACAGGAATATTATCGTCGTCAAGGTAATCTGTTTGAGTGATTGGCTGGGTTACCTTTTTGTCAAAACCAAGCACCTTTGAGATGACAACAGCAGCTTCCGCTCTGGTTATATAGTCTTCCGGCTTGAAATACTCAGCACTTTTGCCTCTCATCAGCCCTGCTTTTGTGACTGCGTATATGTAACCATAATACTTGTGATTGAGCGGCACATCCCTGTATATCCACTTTTTCTGCACCATCCTGGGATTGTAATAGCTTGAATATATGTTGAGCGCATCCATCAAAAGCTTGGCAAACTGAGCACGGGTTATATACTCTGTGGGATTAAAATCAGTGGCACTGTCAAATCCGCCAAAAGCAAAGCAGGTGTTCACAGCATCCTCATACTCATATCCCTTTACTTTTGGAAGAGTGGGCGCAATTGCCATCTTGATAACCGGGTTTTTTTCGATATTTTTTTCCACTTTACCTCTCTGTCTAATTGTTAAAACTTCACCTGTCTTTGTAAATGTCGGAAGATTATATACAGCCACGAAATTCCCTTCGACCTTTGACTTTAGCACATACGTCCCTGGAATGCTTGATGGAAGGTTATTCTGTTGAAATTCCAAAATGGTCTTTTGCACAAGAGCTATATTATAGTTGATATTTGCAAACCATGAAGATGTTTCTATTCTCTGGGCTATTTTCTGAAATTCGCCAGAACCCCAGTATCCGTCGTAACCGTAGTTTTTACCTTCGATAGTAATCTTCAGGCCTTTATCATATATCTTTTCAAGCGTCCACTGACCCTGAAAAAAGCTCACAGCCGGGTTTGTATCAACTGCAGTGGACTTTGAAAACGAATAGTTCTGTAGATTGTAAGTAGCACTATCTACCGTGAGTGTCTCCTTGTATGTGCTGATTGTATACTCCTTTGTTATACTCCCATTTTGAAGCTTTGTCAAGGTGCCTTTTAAACTTACAGTTCTTTTTACTGAGATTTTTCCAGTAGAATCTTTAAGGTCATAATTGTAAGAAAGAGTCTCATTATTTGCGGCCCTTTTTATCTTAGCATCAATAATGCCTGAAAGAAGTATAGGTTTTCCCGTTATAAACGTATATTCATAGTATTCAATCTTGGTCTTTTTTGGGTCAGGGTCTTTGTATGCTGAAATTCCACCTTCGTATCCTAAATATCCTTCCTCACCAAAAGCAACCTGCCAGCCAAAAATAAAAAGTACACACAAAAACATAATTACCGCTATTGGATATCTTTTGTTCAATTTTTAAACTTCCCCCTTTTTTGCAATAAAAGCTCTCAGTAATTTACAAGAACAATCGATGGCGTTAATACCGATTTTGAGATGTCAAAACTGCTCTGAGGAACAAGTAACAAAACCCTGTCGCCAAACTGCGGCATTCTATCTGTTAAGTTCCCTCCTGCGTCTATCAAAACTGCTTGAGTGGTGTCAAGGGTAAAACTTTTATCAATTCTGTTCCATGTCTGGGTCATCATATCGTTGTACTGGACATTTAGAATCTTCATGTCCTTGCCAACCACGCCTGTTACAATGTATCCACCAAAACTTGCATCAATTATCACATTTGCGTACTTACCATTGTGAATGATATACACACTCTTGTTTTTCAGATTCAATATCTCTTTCGGGCTGCCAAGTCCATATACATCGCACAAAACTGTCTGTGTATCATAAAGAAGAGTTAACTTGCTCGGAACATACTGCCATCCTCTCTGACCATCTAAATAGACATAGTCTTTCACAGTGATATATTCAAGCTCTGAAATGTCTTGTACCTGCCCGCGAACAAATACGGGTTTTGATATACCTTCCTGGTACTTTGCTATAACAATGGTGTCCTGGCTTGCAACGCCAATTATTTCATCCCCAACCTTGAAGCTTGCAGGGGTCAAAAGCCCGTTTACAACAGTATACGTTTTGTTTCCTATCGAATATCTATTTCCAGATATTACCACCGAATTTGAAGATGTCATGCTTACCTCGCCCTGTATCTTGGTAAAAGAACCTCTTGATATTGCCACAATGGTGTCCAAAACCTCCTGTGAAAATCTTTCCTTTGTCACAACTACAACAGGTAAGTTTTGTAGCTTTGAAAGTGATGCAAGAAAGCTGCCATCTAAAATGAATTTCAAATCAGATGGAATCTGGAAAGAAAGCCAGGTATACAGCGGTTCAAATGCGTTGTTTCTTAAAATCTGGATGTCAGAAAGATATAAAACATTTCCATTGACCGTTCCTTTTGCAATGTAGATATTTTTTACATATTCATTCCCTGATATCTCTATTCTGCGTATGTACGCTGAGCTTCCAAAAAAGCTCCCACTGAGCTTCACATACTGACCTGGCATAATATCCTTTAAAGTTACAGAAATCCCATTTTTTATAATATCAACGTTGTCATTTATTTCATATGGTCCATATATTCTTCCATCGATATTGACAATTATTTTTTGTGGAAGACCACTTGCAAGGCTTCTTACAACATTTTCAATCTTTGCAACTTTACTCTGCAGGTTTGAACTTGCTGTGACTGTGCGCACAAAATCGCCGCTAAAATAGAGGAAAACAACATCGCCTGGCAAAAGGCTGTCTAAAGAAGCATTTTGACCATCCTTTTTCACTTTTAGCCCAAGCTTTTTTGAAAATCTGTAGCTCTTCTTTGCGCCTTCCTGGTTGTAAATTTCAAGATACCCCAAGTTTGAATCTACCTCATACAAAATACCGGCAACTATATCTTCCGATTTCTCATCATATATGGTGCTAAGGTACTGTACATACCCGCAAGCTGTACCTGCCAAAACTTTCATACCCTCATAAAAATCATTCTTCGAAAGAACTCTTGAAAAATCACCTTTATCAATGTAGACTGTATCTGGTGAAAGAAGATACTCTGTTAGCTGTCCATTTTGACTGAGTACAATCCTGTCCTTTGTTATTCTTGAGATTATTCCCTGTATTCTTTCAATTTCAGGGCTGTCAAGTGAAAGCAATGTTATGGCATCTGCTCTGTCTTTTTGGACTTTAACCTGTACAAGATTTCCTACATTCAATTCTGAAAAGTTTAAACTCTTTCCTGAGTTTGTATCATAGATTGTAGCTTTGGGATGTAAACTCAGGTTGTAAACTTTACCATCCGGCAGTTTTACTGAAAATGTCATCTTTTTAGCATCAATTCTGGAGATTACACCCTTTATATTTTCCTGACCAGGCCTTTGCAAAATGCTGGCCAGCACAACCTCGTTCTTGCTATTTACATAAAAGGCTACATAGTCCCCTTTTTGAAGATAGGAAGAGCTTAAAAAGTTTCCATCTGCTATTACTCCAAAATCCTGTTTGCCAGGGTTAACAGTAATATTTACATCATTTCCGTTGTCATCTTCACAGACAAAAACCATTTTATCGGTATTAAACTTCTGAATGTCTTTTATCTCAAGCTTTATCTCTTTTAATCCATTTGCTGAAAGGATATTTGGTTTGAGACCCCCAAGGATAAATGCCAAATCTTCATATGTTATGTAGTCGTCTGGATGAAGATACCCATCAGACCTTCCAACAAGAACACCATTTTTCAAAAGAGTATTAATTGAACTTAAAAACTTACTGTCAATTCTGTTATAATCAGGGTAAGTTTTAGCTAAATTCTCATAACTTAAAGGTATCTTGAACACTTTTACAACCCATAAACAAACTTCCTGACGGGTAGCTGGAGCAGACCTTACAAATATCAAATCGTCATACGAATATGGTCTTCCTTCATACACAGCTTTTGCAATGGTATCATCATTTTTCTTTATCAGCTGCTGGGTCATCTTCTCATGTTCTTTTTCACTTGGCTGCACCTGTGTCAGTGCATCCTGATACTCTTTTTTAGACAAAATTTTCATATCATATGCAAGCTGAATATATCCAAGATAAAGATAGTTGTATGGCTTTACAAGCTTCTGACCTGATGGTCTTTTTAGTTCCAGCTTTTCAGCCCTCACAAAAGCATCCTGCTGTCTGCCTGCGCTGTTTAAAATTACAGACAGCGCCTCTTCCTTTGACAGTGTATCAGAAGGGTTTATCTTCTGTCTTGCAACAGTGTTAAAAAAGCCCAAGGCTGATAAAAACAAAAACGAATCTCTTGCCAGGGCGTTTTGAGGCAAGTTCACAATTTGAGTATTTTTGGCTATCTTGCCGAAGATGCTGCTTGCTATATACTCCTGAGCAGCTTGGATTTTTTCAATAGTGAGTATCAAAAAAAACAAAATCAAAACTACCCAGCTTATTAATCTATATAAGGTTATTGTTTTCATCTTATTTTTCATTTTAAAAATCCCCCGCCTTAATTTTGCTTAAAAATTCTGTCCTATAAGATATTATCGACAAAGCTTTCTTTTTTCTCAAGAGAAGATGCAAGCTCTTCAAGAAACTCTAAAAGCTCTGTGGCATTATTTATTCTGTTAATTTTATCCCTTATCTTAGCAGCATTCTCAATTCCTTTCACAAAAAAACTAAGATGCTTTCTTGCTTCCAAGACTGCCATCTTATCGCCTCTTTCGCTGCAAAGCTGCGTGAAAAACTCAATCGCAACTCTTATCTTCAAATTAGGCAAGACCTTAGTTTCAACATACCCCTTTTCAAACCCTTCTTTGATCTGAAGAAACACCCAAGGGTTCCCAAGCGCTGCTCTTCCTATCATGATGCTATCAGCTCTTGTTACTTCATATGCTCTTTTTGCCGACTCAAAATCAGTTATATCACCATTTGCAACAACCGGAATCTTTACCTTTTCTTTTACCTTTCTTATTATCTCCCAGTCAGCTTTCCCAGAGTACAGCTGAGCCCTTGTTCTTCCATGAACTGTCACAAAAGAGGCTCCGCTTTCTTGCAGGATGTATGCAAATTCAGGAGCATTAATATTTTCATCATCAAATCCTTTTCGAATTTTGACAGATACAGGTTTTCTACTCACCTTTGCAACCTCTTCGACTATCTTCGCAGCCAAAGAAGGATTTTTCATAAGAGCGCTTCCTTCGCCACTTTTTACAATCTTTGGAACAGGACAGCCCATGTTTATGTCAATAAAATCGTATTCAAATTCATCCTGCAGGATTTTCACCGACTCTGCCATAACTTCAGCGTCGCTCCCAAAAATTTGAATACCTCTTATCTTCTCTTCCTCTGAAAATGAAATGAGATTCCTTGTTTTTGAACTCCCAAGAACAAGTGCTTTGCTCGATACCATCTCTGTAATGGTTACGTCTGCACCAAACTTGCTACACAGACTTCTGAAAGTCTTATCAGTAAACCCTGCCATGGGCGCTAAGAAAATTTTTCCTTTGATGTCAAGCATATTTTATACTATCAACTCCTTTTTAAATCCACTAAATCTACATCTCTGTTTAGTTTATCTGCAAGCTCTTGCGAAATTCTAAACCTCTCAATATTTGATACTTCTTTATCAGAAAAAAATGCAATGTCAATATCACTATCTTGCCTAAAATTTCCTTTGGCAAGAGAACCAAAAGTAATTATAAGCCAAGGCGATATTTCCTTCTTTAAAATCTCCACAACTACCTTTTTTATTTCCTGAATGTCAATCTCAGGCATGCCTTTTTACCTTCTTTTTCTTTAAAAACTTTAATGTAATAATCTACTTATAGAAATATTTTACCACACATCAAGGTTTATAAGCTCACAAATTTATGAGATTCATCTTTTATAAATATCTCAGCAGCTTGCCAATAAAAACTAAAAACAGCATGTGCACGGGATAGAACCAGTAAAAAAAGTATTTATTGAGCTTAAATTCAAAGTCAACTGGAAGCATTCTCACAAAAAGTATCAATACCACACTCAAAATAGAATATACTTGGAGCTGCCAGCCCATTAGATACGAAGCAAAAATTGTAAGTATTGAAAATCCTACAAGCTGCAAAATGGGTTTTTCATATAGAAAATAAAATATCAATACAGCTAAAACACCGTAAATTCCATAGTCCATTGAAACAAAGTATGATATGGCAAGCGGAACAATTACTAATACATACCATGACCTTTTGAAAAAATAAAGGCAAAGTGCTGCAAAAAAGAAGGTCACAATGACATTCAGCTCTCCATCGCCTGTCATAAGATAAAAAGGATACTGAGATATGATGGCAAATATTAAGAGCCTTTTTAAGTATTTTCTGTGGTCAGATGTGTGCAAAAACCCCACCGCCACTTGATAGGCAAATATAGGAAAAGCAATACGACCAATAATTCTTAAAATGGGCTTTTGCGGAAAATATAAATAACCTGTGTGGTCTATAAGCATTGTTACACAAGCAATAAGTTTTAATAAATTTGATTTTGTTTTAGTTAGGTCTTTTGATAGTATAGAAATATAAGGTATTGACTTTAACTTCAATACAAATTTGTCCACAGATTGTTTTCTCCTTCCATAAAGATTGTATATTGATTTATATATTTCTCCAGCTATCTACAAAATCCTTCTAATTGACAAAATAAATGGGACTGTTTTGTTTAATCTTTTACCTTAAACAGCCCCAACTAAATGGTTTTTATTTTTTAGCCTTCAGGTATCCAAGCCTTTCTTCAGAACTTTTAAGTTAAAGAAAATCAAAATGTTGTATATTGCAAAGTTAAAAAGTATAATTGCCAAGACAAACACTGGAAAGCTCAAATTTATTTTTCCTATAAAATCAGAAACCTTTATCTGAACATATCCAAGTAATACAAATATAAATACCAAACACCAACCCAATTTAAAAATGTTTTTGATAGTATTCCAGTATATAATAGCTGTTAAATACCAAAAATATATTGTTACAAAGAAAAATATAGACATTATAAAAACTTTACCCAATCCAAGAACTTTTACTATTTTTTGAAAGTCTAAAATATATTTCTCAGGGGTTATCATGATTGATCCGACTAAGTTGAACCATAATGAAAAAATTAGCACATCCAAGACAGTATGAGTAATTTCACCAAATAGAAAATGGAAAGGTTTTAACTTTGGAGAAGAAAGTAATAAAAACCTTTCTGGACTTTTAAAAATACCATTCCACTTTACAAAATGGTAAACAAGTACACCCATTAATGCTAAAAACCACCACAGCCAAACAATAACTATTTTAAGAGTTTTATCTGGTTCAACCTTCACACTTTTTGAATTAAAAGACCATATCATAGCAAAGGTTATACCCAGAATAAAGAAAATATAAAACAGCAAGCTATTTTTGTACTGGTATTTTAAATATTTTGCCATCATTTTTGATCTACCCCCTTGAAAAACTGGTTTACCGAAAGCCCAGACTTTTCTCTCAAATTTTCAGCCAAATCCATATATACAATTTTTCCTTCTTTTAGAATAATTATTTCATCAAATAGATGTTCAACCTCCGAAATTATATTAGTTGATATGATAAATGTTCTATCATTACTCATATTTTTCAAAATTAAATCCACTAAAGTCTCTCTTGATAGCGGGTCAACATATGCAAGCGGCTCGTCTAAAAGATACAGATTTGCATCTCTTGAAAGCAATAGTGCAAGTGAAAACTTTTCAATCGTACCTCTTGATAAATCATGAATCTTCATATTTTTGCTAATATTTAAAGAGTCAAGTATTGAATTTGCTTTTTCTAAGATAAAATCATCAAAAAACTCTGAGTAAAAACAAAGCGCATCTTTTACTTTCATCCATCTCGGAAAGATAATTGTATCTGGTAATAATGCAATATATTTCCGTGTTTCCACATTCACTTCTTTGCCATTTATAAAAACCTTCCCTGAGGTTGGTCTTGAAAACCCTGCAATTACTTTTAAAAGTGTAGTCTTGCCTGATCCATTTTCACCGATGAGTCCAATAATTTTGCCTTTATCAACAGAAAAACTGATATCTTTCAAAACTTCTTTTTTACCATATCTTTTAAATAGATTTTTAACCTCAAGTAACAAAAATATCTACTCCTTTCCGTTTAATTTTTTAGAAATAAAAGTCAAAATTTTGTCTTCGTCATAACCTATCTCCTTCATTGTGACGATGAAATTCTCTACTATCTTTTCAGCCATTTTTTCTTTCAACTGCTGAATAAGTTTAATATCAGTTGTGACAAAATTTCCTATTCCTCTTTCTGTCTTTGTGAGCCCTTCTCTTTCAAGTTCCTGAAAAACCCTTTGTGCTGTGTTAGGATTAATGTTAAATATTTTCGACATCTCCCTGACAGAGGGAAGTTTCTCACCAGGCTTTATTTTCCCACTAACTATTTCTTTTTTTAAATATTCTATTACCTGCAAATAAATAGGAACATTCGGTTCAAACTCAATCACTCCTCTTCCTCCCGTTATTGTGTTCTATTATGATAATACACTAATACGATAGAATTGTCAATACAAAGTCTAAAATATTTTTGTTCATATTCAATTCATAAAACCATGTTATTATTTTCTGCGAAAACTTACTGTTAAAGGAGGTATAAAAGATGGTGGAAACAGAAACTAAACCAATTGAATTAGCTATTGAAACATATAATCTTATCAAAAAATTTGGTGAAAATCGTGCAGTTGATGGTGTAAATTTAAAAGTACGTTCAGGCAGCATTTATTGTGTACTTGGTCCCAACGGATCAGGTAAAACAACAACGATAAAAATGCTGGCAACAATTTTGCGACCAGATGGTGGATGGGCACGTATTTTTGGATTTGATGTTGTCAAAGATGCTCATATTGTTCGTCAATTGATTAGTGTAACCGGTCAGTATGCATCCTTAGATGAATCTTTAAGTGGTTTAGAAAACCTGATTTTAATTGGCCAATTACTAGGACTGAATAGAAAAGAAGCAAGACGAAGAGCGAATGAGCTTTTGGAAGAATTTGATTTAATAGAAGCAGCCAAACGACCTTTGAAAAAGCTTTCAGGTGGTATGAAAAGACGGGTTGACATAGCAGCAAGTCTTATAGTTCAGAAACCTCTTATTTTTCTTGATGAACCTACAACAGGCCTTGACCCACGTACACGTAACCAAATGTGGGATATAATCCGCAGGTTAGTGAAAACTGGCTCAACTGTATTACTGACAACCCAATACCTACAAGAAGCTGAGGAACTTGCTGACCAAATTGCAGTGATAAATCACGGTAAAGTTGTTGCTGAGGGAACTGTAGATGAACTAAAAAAATCTATTGGTAATTCAACATTGCAATTAAAGATAAAAAATGCTACACAACTTGAAATTGCACAAAAAATAATTGATAACTTACTTAAAACCCACTCAACTGTCTCATTGGAAACAGGAAGTATTGTTGCCCCAATGAGTGATACTGAATTACTCGCAGATTTGATTATTGCATTGCGTGAATCAAAAATTCATATTGCTGAATTGAATGTTAAACAGCCAACACTTGACGAAGTATTTTTAGCCATTATCGACCATAATTAGAAAAATAAAAAATATTTTACTTGAGATTATATAAGGAGGTATAGATTATGAAGAATTTTTCTGTTAATTCTCAATTATTAAGAAGAAAACCAAGCTTTGTCCAGACTATACAGAACTCATTTATATTGGCTTTCCGAAGTTTACTAAAGGTTTGGCACACACCTGAACAATTAACTGATGTAACTCTTCAACCCATCTTCTTTATTCTTATGTTTGCTTATATCTTTGGCGGAGCAATTGCAGGAAATGTGGACAAATATTTACCAACTATTGTTCCTGCTATTCTTGTACAAACACTATTTAGTGCTTCAATTATCTCGGGGACACAACTGCGTGAAGATATGGAAACAGGAATATTTGATAGATTTAAGTCATTGCCAATTGCGAGAATTGCTCCATTGGCAGGTCCTCTATTGGCAGATATATTACGTTACGCGATAGCAACTTTTTCTACACTTACTACAGGATATATTATCGGTTATCGACCAGCAGGTGGAATTATAAATTTAATAATCGCCTCACTCTTTGTAATTAAATTTAGCTGGTGCATTAGTTGGGTCTTTGCATTTGTTGGTGTTGTTGCACGCACAGCTTCAAGTGTTCAAGCAATTTCAATGCTTGTAATGTTCCCGCTTATGTTTCTTTCTAATGCTTTTGTACCAGTTGAAACCATGCCTCATGCAATCCAATGGTTTGCTAAAAATAATCCTATTTCGCATATTATTACTGCTGTTCGTCAATTAACTAATACTGGCAAAATAGGTTCTGACTTTGTAATCACGCTTATTGGAATGATAATAATTGTCGGAATATTTATACCTTTAACGGTAAGGATATATTCGCAGAAAACGTAGCTTATAGGGTGTACCTTAGACGGTACACCATGTTTTTTGTATAATTTTTAATTAATATAAAATTAATGCTTGCTGTTAACAAAACTATAAAAGTGAAGGTACAATAATGATTGAATTTGTTAAAACAAAAAGAAGGTGAAACAAATGCCACGGATACTAATTGTGGACGATGACCCGCATATCAGAGAACTTGTTGCACATTTCTTGACCCTTGAAGGATTTGACATATATGAGGCAGCAAGCGGAAAAGACGCACTCAACATACTTGATATAACTAAAGTTGATTTAGTTATATTAGATATTATGATGCCAGAAATAGATGGTCTGCAGCTTTGTTATAATATTCGTAAATATTATGGCGACATACCTATTTTGATGTTAACAGTCAAGGGTGAAACAAATGATAAAGTAAAAGGATTTGAAGTGGGAGCTGACGATTATCTTGTTAAACCGTTTGACCCCCTAGAACTTGTTATCCGTGTGAAAGCTCTACTTAGACGTTATCAAATATCAACATCACAGACAATTAAAATTGGTGAGCTGTTTCTAAATAAAAAAACATATGAATGCAAAGTTGGAGAAGAAGAAATTCTTCTACCACCTAAAGAATTTGAACTACTCTTCAAGTTAGCAAGCTACCCAGGAAAAACATTTACACGTGAACAATTGATTGAAGAAATATGGGGCTATGACTATGAAGGAGATGAAAGAACTGTAGATGTCCATATTAAAAGATTAAGGGAAAAATTTTCAAAGTACCGTATTTTTGAAATTAGAACAATCCGTGGACTTGGTTATAGATTGGAGGTTATTAAATGAAGAAATTCTTTGAAATTATTAAATTTGTGTTTATAAACCTTTTCTTAATTTGTTTTGTCGCCATATTTTCTGTAATTGCTTATTTTATCACAAAAACAATTTATGCTAAGATTTTATGGCAACCACAAGAACTTGTAAGTCAAATAATTAACTTTATTCTTGGAATTATTTTAGCAGGCATTACAATAAGGTTGCTTAGTTCATTGTTAATTAAAGACCGACATGAACATCCATTCTGGAAAGAAGTAATAAATGCAATAAATAGTATTTCCAAAGGAAATTTTAATGTGCGTCTTGAAAAATATAACAATCATAATCATCCTTTTATTGAACTAATAGATGGTATTAACAATATGGCAGCAAATCTTAAGGCAATGGAAGAAATGCGTCAAGAGTTTATTTCTAATGTTTCACATGAAATTGGTTCACCTCTTACTTCCATAAGGGGATTTGCACGTGCGCTAAAGAATGAGAATTTGAGCATTGAACAAAGAAATCATTACCTCGATATTATTGAAAATGAATGCATCAGGTTATCTAAATTAAGCGAAAATCTGTTGCGTTTAACAATATTAGATTCAGAGCAGTATCCTCTTCACTTAACTACGTATCGTCTGGACAAACAAATTCAATTGACCATTCTTGAATTCGAGCCACAATGGTCTGAAAAAGATCTGGATATCTCCGTTTTTATGGAAGAAATTACAATCACAGCTGATAAAGATTTATTGAAACAAGTTTGGCAGAATCTTTTAGATAACGCAATAAAATTTTCATTTAAAGGCGGGGTTATAAAAATCCAACTTCATAAAAAAGAAACTTTTGCAATTGTAACAATTGCAGACACAGGTATAGGAATTTCTGAGAAAGACCTACCGCGTATTTTTGAACGATTTTTTAAAGCAGACAAATCTCGCAACCGTGTTGTTAGCGGTAGTGGACTTGGACTGTCAATAGTAAAAAAAATAGTAGAATTACATCATGGTGAAATTTTGGTACGAAGCCAGGTTGGGAAAGGAACAGAATTTACTATTATGTTACCTCTCAATATTAAAGAATGTACTAAATAAATGCAGATTCATCTGTAGAATAGTATTTGCTTTGATATAATAAAACTAAAAATACTTTTAAGTGAGGAATAATAAGAAATGCAAGAAAATTTAATTATTGTTCAGCAAGAGACATTTAAAGATTTTCCCATTGGTAACTTCCCTTTTGACCCTAATCACTCTGCTATGGGTGAATACCACTGTTATATTCCTGAAGGTTATCGCGGTAGATGGTATGATCCTGTTGTATATCATGGCTGGAACGGAAGTGGTCCTACGTGGATTGTAACAGAGGAAGATGGCAAAAAGTTCATGGAACAGACAAGGGTACTCGCTGCCTTAAAGAATTTGTGGCCAATGCTTGTAACAGGAGATGAGTTTTGGCAAGACTATATGGTAGAAGCTCAAGTTAGGATGCTTTCAACCTTGCCTTCAGCCCATGCAGGCATAATGTTTAGATATGTACATGCGCGCTGTTTTTATGCTCTTTTGCTTCATGACAAAAAGCTCAAACTTATCAAAAAAGACCAGGAACATCTTGAAGTCTTGGCTTGGTGTAATTTTAATTATGATTGTGATACATTTTATAATCTGAAAGTGGAATGCTGTGGCAGCAAATTAATTGGATATGTAGACAACAAAAAGATGGTAGAAGCAATTGATAGCTCATTTACAAAAGGAAAAATTGGGATTACAGCAACAATGCCTGCACAGTTTACAGATGTCAGGGTGTTGATGAACCATCAAGCTTATAAAAATTATTTGATGGTAAAAAACAATTGGGTTCAAGTTGAAAAAAATTTTCAATGCGAGTATCCTCAGCCGGTCTTATGGAAGATAATTGATTTTAAGAATTTTGGCGCAGGCAGGCAAATAAGATTTGGAAATTTACCAGAAAACAATCAGAAGTTTATGGTAATAGCCCAGCATCAAAAGCGGGTGCACAGAGATGCGTACGCCAATATCAGCTGCCTTACCGCAATTGATTTAGATGGCAGAATTCTTTGGCAGATAGGTGAAGCATCTTCACAAAAAGACCATGCATATCTTACAGCTGACCTTCCTTTTCAGGTGTGCGATGTTGACCTTGACGGGGTTGATGAGGTAATTGTGGCAAGAAACTTTAAAATCATGATTTTAGACTCTCTTACAGGAAAAATAAAAAAACAAATTCCTGCGCCTTTTTCTGATGAAACTGACAAGCTATACTCTGTGCCGTTTGGTCAATATGCCTTTGATAGGGTCAATATTGACTCAATCAGAATTGCAAACCTAACTGGCAAATCTAAGCCAACAGATATAATTGTAAAAGATAGGTACAGCAGACTTTGGGCATATGACAACAATCTTGAGCTTCTGTGGAAGTTCAATGGCAAAAACACAGGGCATTTTATGTTCACCAAAGACATTGATAGCGATGGCAAAGAAGAGGTTGTTGTAGGTTATCATCTTTTAGACCATGATGGAAAGCTTATCTGGACTTTACCCATTGAATCTGACCACACTGATGAGATTGTAATAGGTCCAATTGACCCTGAGAGAAATGAAGATATCATTGCGATGGCATGTGGTGATGAAGGCCTTGTACTCTCTGACCTTAAAGGCAATATTATAAAGCGACATTTAATAGGTCATGCTCAAAGAATAAGTGTTGGGAACTACCGACCTGATCTTAAGGGATATGAGATATGCGTAACTACTTACTGGGGATATCAAGGAATAATATACATCTTTGATTGTAAAGGGAATCTTCTGCATCAGTTCGAATCACCAGTACCTGGAAATATAATAACACCTGTCAACTGGACGGGGGACGGAAAAGATTTAATACTTCTAAGCGGTCATGTTCAGCATGGTGGAATGATTGATGGTTTTGGAAGAAGGGTTGTAACTTTCCCTGATGATGGTCATCCAATCCTTTGTGCAGATAGCATTGATTTGACAGGTGACGGCAGAGATGAGATATTGCTGTGGGATGAAAAGAAAATGTATATTTATACCCAGCAAGACAATGGCATTAAATCAGACGTGCTTGTTCCAAATAAATACTCCACTATAAATGGTTCAAACTATAGAGGGGAGTACTCTTTTTATAACACTTAAATTATAGCACTTAAAAAACAAGGGACTGACGCTACTTATTAGCATCAGTCCCTTATCATTTTTAAGTTTATTCACACCATGCACGGCTAAGATAATTTTTGATTTCTTTTGCATCTTTCTTTTCGCCCACAATCTCAAATATCCCTGTAAACTTTATGTCCTCTGAAGATGCCCCTACCATGACCTCAACAGTGCCGGGTGAGATTACCCTGTTCATATCATAATCATAGTATGCAAACTGGTCTGGGAAGATTTCAAATACAACTTTCTTCTTTTCACCAGGTTTTAAGTGAACTCTCTTGTATGCCTTTAGCTCTTTTACAGGTCTTGTTACTAAAAACTCTTCTTTTCTTGTATACAGCTGAACTACCTCATCGCCTTCATAGTTTCCTGTATTTTCTATCTCAACTGAGATTTTTATGCTCTCATCCATTGTAATTTTTTCTTTTTCAATAGTAAGATTTTTGTATTCAAAAGTTGTATACGAAAGACCATAACCAAATGGTAAAAATGGCTTTGAAGACATTTCAACATAGTCCCCATGCCAGCACGACTTTCCACCGGATGGCTTGTGACCATAGTATACCGGTACTTGTCCAACATCTCTTGGGAATGAAATTGCAAGTTTTCCACCCGGATTGTACTTTCCAAAGATAACATCTGCAATTGCCTCTGCACCCTCTTCGCCCGGGAACCAAGCTTCAAGAATAGCTTTGGACTTTTGCCAGAAATTTTCGAGCGCAACAGGTCGACCGTTTACAAGAATAACAACAATGTTTTGATTTACTTTTGAAATTTCTTCTATCAGCTCTTCCTGAACACCTGGAAGTTTTAAGCTTGCTCTATCTCTTGACTCACCAGATGTGCAGTCAAGTTTTAACCCTGCCTTGTCACCAACTACAACTATAACAACATCTGCGCCCTGGGCAGCTTTTTTAGCTTCTTCAAAGCTGGACTTATCTTGAGAGTTTACATCACAACCTTTTGCATAGACTACCTCTGTATGCTTACCTATTCTTTCTTTTATAACTTCATATACAGATTTAATATTTACAACCTTCTTGACAAATGCATCTTCATCGCCGAGGTCAACCTCTTCTTTCATAAAGAACATTTCTGTTGTTGATATGTGTGCTGGATAAGAATAATCACCAAGAAGGTTTCTAACTGAGTTAGCATTAGGTCCTATCACAGCAACTTTCTTTAGGTCATCTTCTTTAAGTGGCAATATACCGTCGTTTTTCAAAAGAACCATAGACTCTTGGGCAACTTTTCTTGCAAGGCTTCTTTGTTCTTCATTGTCAAAAAGTTCTATAATATTTTCTGTTTTTACAAATGGATTGTCAAAAAGTCCGAGCCTGAACTTCATCTCTAAAACTCTCTTCACAGCTGCATCAACAACTGCCATATCAAACTTGCCTTCCTTTAATGCCTCAATAAACTTCTCTGTAAAACACTCTATTCTTGGAAGCTCAATATCAAGTCCTGCCCAAAGAGAAATATACGCTGCTTCTTCATAAGTTTTAACCGACTTATGATAGTCTAAGATATTTTTAACACCACTGTAGTCTGACACAAATATTCCATCGAATCCCCATTCGTCCCTTGCAATTTCGGTCAAAAGCTTCCTATTTGCATGACAAGGAATTCCGTCAATTTCATGGTAAGCTGGCATAATTGATTTCAAGCCTGCCACCTTTACAGCAACCTCAAATGGATAAAGATACACTTCTCTTAGCTCTCTTTCAGGAATGTGAACAGGCGCCCAGTTCATCCCACCTTCTGACATTGCATAACCAACAAAATGTTTGCCTGTTGCAATAATCTTTTCTTCAAAGTTGTTGCCCTGAATTCCTTCAACATAACTTACTGCCATATTTGCAACAAGGTATGGATCTTCACCAAACGTCTCTTCAACTCTTCCCCATCGTGCATCCCTTGCAACATCAATCAGCGGTGCCAAAGCCTGATGCGCACCTACAGCTTTCATCTGCAGCCTTATAACTTTTGCCATCTCTTTTACAAGTTCATTGTCAAAAGTGCAGGCAACACCAATGCTCTGTGGAAATACTGTTGCTTTGCTTGCCATAAAACCAGAACAAGATTCTTCATGGATTATCGCAGGAATTTTGAGCCTTGTGTTTTCAATCAAAAACTTTTGGATTTGGTTTGCTGCCTCTAAAGCCTGTTGAGGTGTGAAATTGCTCGCACCTGCAACCCTTGTAATCTGGCCAATACCATGAGGAATTACTTTCTTTGCTTTTTCTTCAGAAAATTGGTTGTTTTCCAAAATATCCTTTACAAGCACACTTGTGAGCTGATACACCTTTTCTTCAACTGTCATTTGCTTTAAAAGCTCGTTTACTTTCTTTTCAATTGACACTTTTACTTGCACCTCCAAATATGATTTTCAAAAAAACTTTGTGCTGGGGGTAGAAAACGGTTTCAAAATAATTAAAACATAAATAGTGTGAAGATTGTGTGACTTTATGATTTATTATAACACTATTTGCTTTTCAACATCAATCGTGATTTTATGAAATTTCAGATTATATAGTTTATTCAAATCTTCTCAGCAAAAGTTACAAAAATTAAAGTTATTATAAAATAGAGGCTGCCTGCTTTTTGCAAACAGCCCATTACAACTTCTCCTTAATTTAGGTTGCATAACCAAAATTTAATCTTAAATTTTTAACATAACTATACTGTAAAATTCCTGAGCACAAAGCTAATGACTCCTGCTATAAACGCCATTACAAGCGAAATCACAAGCGTTGTTTTTAATACCTTTGACTCCTCCCCAATTGCATCAATTGCAGCAGCTGCATTCTGAAGCTTTGACGGTGATATCCCAGAGGCAAGCCCACCACCAAACGCAACAGCTGCAACCATCAAAAGTGGAGACAGCCCAAGCAAGTTTGAGGTTTCAATGGTATACTTAGCAAACATGGCAACGGTGGATGTTTCAGTACCTGTAATGAAACCGCCCAAGATGCCCAGATATGGAGCAATAAAAGCATATGCGTTTTTAAATCCTTTTGCTGAATATTCTGCAAGTACATACACCATGTTGTGCGCTCTTTGCAAAAGCTCATAACCGTTTGGTGTTTTCTGATAGCCTGAGTACATCATAACATAAGCCATTAAGAAAAATACAGTTGAAGACCAGAAAGGTTTTGGAATTCTTGTTTTTGTCTTTTCCCATACACTCTTCAGTTGCTTGCCATCCATCTTGAAGATAAAAATTGAAATAACTGTTGAGATTAATATCCATGTGTATGCCTGCCAGATTACTCTTGTGAAAATGGGCTTTATTTTTGGTCCTTTCATAACTTCAACCGGCATTGAAAGTTTGTCATATAGAAACTCTCTTATAGGAGTAATGAGATTTGTAATGAGAATAAAGACAACCAGCAGTATCCACGGAGATGTTGCTTTTATTATCCCCATTGTCTTTTCAACTTTTCTATCTTCCTCTGTAAAATGGCTTGAGTCATATACTCTTTTGCCAAGAAGTTTGAGAATTACCATCATAACAAGCATTATTAGGATTCCTGCAAAGATGCCAGTGATAACTGGTGCTTTTACCAAAATTGCAAGTTCTGCTGCTGCGTAAGATGTAAGCCCAACAATTATGGCAGGCACAAACCCTCTTTTGACAAACTTGCTATTGCCAATTATAAAAAACATTGCAAGAGATATTGTAAATGAAACAACTCCAACAAACGGCAAAAAGTACCTTGCAGCTGTTATCAAATCCACATTTGCAATCTGTGAAAATACAACCAAAGGTGTGCCAAGAAGAGCATATGTACACAGCGCATCAAATCCGACTGCAGACAAGGCAATTGCAGCAAAGGTCGAATAACCAAGCCCAATCAAAATTGGTGGTAGCACAGTCACAGGGACCGCTCCGGTTGCTGCCAAAAAGGTCCCAAATCCTACGTTTAAAATAAGCGCCTGAAACACTTTGTCATCCTTTGATAGACCTTTTATAAATACAATAATTCTTTTCATTGCACCTGAGGCTTCCATGACATTGAGTTGCAGGATTGATGTGACAACAACTAAAGATACAGGAAGGGCAGCTAAAAATCCCATTATGGATGATTTTAACACAACATCAAATGAGGTTTTAAAATACAAAATAGCAATCAAAGCTGTTGCCACCCATCCGACAAGCCCTGCAATGTCTGCAGTCTTCTTTGCAAAGATGAGAAGAAACAAGACAAGTAAAATTGGTAAAACACTTAAAAGTAAATTCATACTACCATCAATCCCCTTTCTACCATACTACAGATTTTATTCTCAAGACCAGCACAAATCTCATTTGCAGCCGGCCATCCTACCAGTTTTACCTCATACTTCAAACATCTTTTCAAGTAGGAAGAGTCCCATTTTTGTTTTGAAGTATTTGTTCTTTATGCTTTTTATTGTTTCGCACTCCATAGCGTCTTCATATATATTTACAATAAAATCTGCTTCAACAAGGATTTGAAAATCAATGTCATCTATCTTTGAATATGAATGATGGTTGCCGATAAGAAAAAGTATCCTCTCAAGTATATCTTTTTCAATATTCATAGGTAGCAAAATTTCTTTTGCAACCCCTGGCCCTTCAATCTCCTGCAGATGACCTGCTACCTGGTTATATTTCTGTTCACACACCTTAATCCCAATATCATGCAAAAGCGCTGCAGCTTCTAAAATATACTGTTTTTTGCCGTCCAAACCTTCCGCCTTTCCAATCAGTCTCGCAAATGAAAATACTTTGAGTGCATGGTTTATTCTTCTCACATCATTTTTGAAATATTTTATCATCTCCAGGGCAATTAAATCAATAGAGTCCATCGCAAAACCCCCTTGTTTGTAAAACTTCTTGAAAATTTACAAAACGGCCAATGGCAAAATTTTTTGCCATTGGCCAGATATTGAAATCTAGGCTGTTAATAAGCATACAGTTTCCCATATGGGCGTTTGTTGTAAGGAATTAACTTGTAAAACGGCTTTGACATTATATACTCTTTGCTATATCCAAAAAGCTTTACAAACTCTGTAACATATTTGTAAATAAACTTGTAATCTTCTTCTTCCATATCAACAACTTTAACCTCTTTCCCAAGCTGGTATGGCTGCAGCTGACCGCGAAGATACATAATGCCACCATGCATACCTGTGCCACAGTAAAGCCCTGTTATAGGCTCACCATCTTTTAATGTAAGACCCAGCACAATTATCCTTCCACCTGCCATGTACTCGCCAAGAAAATCTCCTGCTTTCCCGCCAACCACCAGTACAGGAATCTTGTCTTGATATTCTTTCATGTGAATTCCTACTCTGTAACCAACGTCACCTTTTATGAAAATCTCGCCGCCGCGCATTCCATAGCCTATAATATCCCCTGCAGAACCATGAACTATTATTTTGCCTGCATTCATGGTGTTCCCTATACCATCCTGACCGTTTGCAAACACCTCTATTGTAAGTCCGTTCATAAAAGCTGCCATATCATTTCCAGGGGTGCCATAGATGTTAAGTTTTCTGTCCGGAAATGTTAAACCATCGCCAATATAGCGCTGGCCGTTTACGTTTATCAAATCTATCTCTTTATATCCTTCATTCAAAGCGTTTTCTATCATCTCATTCAATTCTTTGTAATGTATACCTTTTGCATCTATGGTAAGCTTATGAAGACTCATTTTATGCTTTTGCACCCCCTAAAATCTTCTCTTGCCTTATTTCCTTTGGCAAATCTAAATATCCAAAGTCCTCGTCAAGAAGCCTGTGTTTTATACTCTCAACGTTAAAGCCTTCTTTTATCATATTAGTTATCATACCAGCTCTGTCAATTGAGTTTATAAACATAAAACCAACAACTCTGCCATTTTTAAGATATATCTTTCTGTAAGTATTTTTTTCCTTATCATGTTTTACCAAAACTTCTATATCATCAGAGTTTGGCACAACAATCCCTGCTGTTATCATGTGAACATCAAAAAATCCTATTGAGTTCATTGGAAATCCTCTGTCAAATGTCTTTTGAACCCCTGCCATATTGTACCCTGCTGTCTCACCTTGATTATAAGCATTTGGCCAGATTGGAATTACCCTTTGCTGTTCAAATACAAAGTCATACCCTTCTGCACAGTCACCTGCAGCATACACATCCTCTATGTTTGTCTGCATCCTGTTATCAACCACAATTCCGCGGTTGATTTTAAGCTCTGTCCCTTTCAAAAAGTCGATGTTTGGTACAACACCTATCGCAAACACAACTATGTCGGCATCTAAAACTTCACCATTTTTGAGCTTTACTCTTTCAACCTTGCCATCGCCTATTATCTCATCAACAGATGTTTCAAGCTTAAAAACTATACCATGCTTTTCAAGCTCGTCCTGGACTATCCTTGACGCTTCCAAATCCAGTATAGAACCTAAAATCCTGTTTGCAAGCTCAACAACAGTTACATCTAAGCCTCTTTTGATAAGTGCTTCTGCGGCTTTGAGACCGCTGAGTCCCGCACCAATGACTACTGCCTTTTTTGCACCATTTTTGATAGCTTCATCTATCGCCTTTACATCATCAAACTTTATAAATGTAAACACATTTTTGGATTCAGACCCTTTCGTTGGCGGAATGAAAGGTTTTCCACCCGTTGCAATCAAGAGTTTATCGTATTTTACCTTTTCACCATCGTCAAGTATAACTTCTTTGTTCTTGAAATCAACTGCTACTGCTTTTTTGCCAAGCTTTGTTTCTACCATGTTTTTCTCATAGTAGTCCTCATCTCTGATATACATTTTGCTCTCATCAACTTTCCCACCAAGGTAGTAAGAAATGAGTGGTCTTGAATACACCCTGTACTTTTCATCTGATATAACAACAATAGGGTTTTGCGTGTCAACCTTTCTTATCGCTTCAATACATCCACATGCAGCAACAGAGTTGCCTATTATAACATACTTCATTGATAAGCTCTTCCCCCTTTTTTTAGACCTCTTTGATTTCAAGGGCCTCGTTTGGACAGTTTTTAACGCACGCAGGCTCGCCCAGATCTAAACACAAATCACATTTAGACGCTGCTTTTTTGTTCTCACCGCGCCTGACAGCACCATGCGGGCATGCCATTATACACGACCAGCACCCAACACATTTTTCCTCATCACACACTATTCTTCCATCTTCAAGCCTCTTCATTGCACCTGTTATACACGCCTTTGTACATGGAGCATCATCGCAGTGCCTGCACTGAAGCGCAAATGTAGTCCACGTTCCGCTTTTTTCTTCAACCAAAATTCTCGGTGTTGGTTTTGAATCTTTATGTTTTATATAAAGCTTTACAAGCTCATGAGCCTTCGCATTTGGTTTTTTGTATTTAGAGTGAGCATACACACAGTAAACCTCGCACAGGTGGCACCCAACACACACATCTTCTTTCGGGAAAATCTTTTTTGCCAAAGCTTATACCCCCTCTCCTGCATGCTTGACACCTAGAATCTCCATCTCTTTCTCTGTAAGTCCAACTGCTCTGAGCATAAGTCTATTGCCTCTCAAACTCTCCAACGCATTTATTCCCATAAGACCCAACATCTCTTTTATCTCATGGCTCCACGCCTTCAAAAGGTTTGCTGCTCTTCTTGCCCCAATCTCAGGATTGAGTCTTTTTACCAAAACAGGATCCTGTGTTGCAATACCCCAGTTGCATTTACCTGTGTGACACTTCTGGCAAACATGGCATCCAAGTGAAATTAGCGCTGCTGTTCCAATGTAGACTGCATCAGCACCAAGTGCTATAGCCTTCACAACATCTGCACTGTTTCTAATTGAACCTGCAACAATGATTGATACCTGGTTTCTAATTCCTTCTTCTCTGAGCCTTGAATCAACCGCTGCAAGCGCTAATTCAATAGGTATACCAACATTGTCTCTGATTCTGAGCGGTGCTGCGCCTGTGCCACCTCTCACACCATCGATTGTGATAAAGTCAGCACCTGCTCTTGCAATACCAGAGGCAATTGCCGCAACGTTGTGAACAGCTGCAATTTTTACACCAACAGGTTTTGTATAGTTTGTTGCTTCTTTTAAAGCAAAGATTAGCTGACGCAAATCTTCAATTGAGTAAATATCATGGTGCGGAGCTGGTGAAATAGCATCAGAACCAATTGGAATCATTCTTGTTCTTGATACTTCTTCACCAACCTTTTCACCAGGCAAATGCCCACCAATTCCCGGTTTTGCACCCTGACCAATCTTTATCTCAATTGCCGCACCTGCGTTCAAATAGTCAACATCAACACCAAATCTTCCTGATGCACACTGAACAATTGCTCTTTCTTTGTATTTGTAAAGCTTTTGATGAAGTCCTCCTTCGCCTGTGTTCCAATATGTTCCTACTTCAACAGCTGCTGCTGCCAAAGACTCGCAAGCGTTTAGTGAAATAGAACCAAACGACATTGCAGAGAACATAATAGGTACCTCTAATTCAAGCTGTGGCGGAAGCTTTGTTTTCAGATTTCCGCTTTCGTCAAACTCAAGCTTGTCAGGTTTTCTGCCAATAAAGGTTTTCAGTTCCATAGGCTCTCTCAACGGGTCAATTGACGGATTTGTAACTTGGCTTGCATTTATTAAAAGCCTATCCCAGTAAATCGGTATTGGTTTATCATTTCCCATGCCAGTTAAAAGTATTCCACCTGTCTCTGCCTGTTTATATATTTCGTTTATATAAGCTGGAGTCCAGTTAGCATTTTCTTTGAATGCACTTTCTGTCTTTTTGATGGTAAGCGCCTTTGTTGGACACATAACAACACATCTGTGACATGCAACACATTTTGATGAATCTGCAACTACTCTATCTTCCTCTTCATCATATTCATGAACCTCATTTGCACACTGGCGAACACACACTTTACACCTGATGCACTTTGTTTCGTCCCTTACAACCTCAAACTCATTCTCATATAGTGAAATCATACTACCACCCCTTCGTCCAAAGTAACGTATACAGGCTCTCCGCCTTTGGGCATCCAAACCTTTTCTGGGTCTTTGCAGATCTCTCTTATTGCTGCCTCTTCTGATGCAACATATACAAAATCACCTTTTTGCGCAGCAACAAGCGGTCGCAGTTTTATTCTATCGTTAAGCGCTAGTATCCCATTTGAAAATCCCAAGATTATCGAAAACGGACCATTTACTAAACAAGACGCATACACTGCTCTTATTGCTCTGAGCTTTTCTCTTTCTTGTTCGTTCTGTCTGTCAATCACACTCCAAAACGGAGCTGCCAGGGCTTTTGCTGTAATCTCAACAGAAAGCTTGTGCCTTCTCAAAAGAAGGTCAAAAAGGTATGCCATGACCTCAGTGTCAGTTCTGAGTGTACATTTGTATCCGAACATCTCTAAGTATCTATAATTAGTTCCATATGATGAAATCTCGCCATTGTGGACAATTGACCAGTCAAGCAAAGTAAAGGGGTGAGCTCCGCCCCACCAGCCCGGCGTGTTTGTTGGGAATCTTGAATGCGCTGTCCAGATATACGCTTTATATTCATCAATCCTGAAAAACTCGCCTATGTCCTCTGGATATCCAACTCCTTTGAACGCGCCCATGTTTTTACCACTTGAAAATACATACGCACCTTTAATTTGGCTATTTATAAACATAACACTGTCAACGACAAAGTCCTCTTCTGTTTTTTCTGTATCTCTGAGTTTTTTTTCAAGTGGCTTTACAAAATATCTCCAGACAATAGGAGCGTTTTGAATGCTTGAAACCTTTCTTGTTGGAATTACTTCGCTTTCCAATATCTCAAAGTTCTGGTTTAAAAAGTGCTCTGTATCCTCTTTTGCTTTTATATCATCAAAAAATAGGTGAAAAGCATACCAATCTTTTCTGTCAGGATAGATTCCATACGCTGCAAAACCACCACCAAGTCCATTTCCTCTTTCTTTCATGATAGCAATGGAATTGATGATGTCTGTACCGGAAATCCTCACACCTTTTTTGTTAATAAACCCCGAAATAGCACAACCAGACGGAATTCTAACTTGCCCTTCCCTTAACAATTTTTATACCTCCTGTGTATATAAATTGATAATTATTCACTATTGAGTTTATTACTTCTAAAAAAATTACATCTTTTGCATACAAAAAACAACATTCATACATGTATACAATGGGTTAAGTTTAATTATAGCAGTAAATTGTTAAACAATCAATAATAAATTGAGGATAATTTTTTGTAAGCTGCAAGTTCAAAACGAAAAACTTGCAATTTTGATGTGAAGCTTGTAAACTCTTGCAGGAAAATAAAAGATAAAAAATTTGAATGTATCTTCAAATTGCAATGAACACGGGTTAGAATATAAGTATAACATGAAAGCAGGAAAAAATGAATTTATTGAGGTGTAAAAATGCCAAAGCGAAATATTAGAGAAGAACCTGTCATGTTTGGTGACCCGGGATTTTCTTCATGGGGTATAGCCTATTACAAAAAAGGGCAAAAAAACATTGTTGAAAAACATGCTCACGACTGTGATGAGTACTATTTTGTGCTAGAAGGTAAATTAAAAGTGATTTCAGAAGACAAGGAATACATACTTGAAAAAGGTGATATGCTCTGGACAAGGATGGGGGATTTCCATGAAGTGGTTGAGGCATTAGAAGACACAACTATGTTTTGGCTGGAAGGACCACTGATGGGTAAAAAGCGAAAAGGGCATCAGTATGAGTTATAAATAAGGTATTGAAAAGAGTTTGGTTTTACGGTAAAATAATAAACAGTCTCCTTAGCGAAAAACAAAAATAGGTTCTGCTCTTTGTTAAAAGGGAGTAGCACCAAAAGCCTTGTCCTCAACATTCGCGAGAAAGGTATTTTAAAAGACCTTTCTCTGGGGATGAGGGCCCATAATAGGGTGTGCGAGACTTTTAACATGTGATTTACCGTCACATGTTAAAAGTCTTTTTTATTTGTCTTTAAAAAGATTTTGCAAAACCCATAATAGTTTTGTTAGCAATTTTAAAAACATTGCAAAAACACTTTTGAAGAAGGAGGGATTTGAGTTTGAATCAAAATTTTTCTGATTTTCACTCTAAAACTATTAAGACCATTTTGGAGAATCTTAAAACCAGTTTAAACGGACTTTCCTATCAAGAGGCAGAAGAAAGACTTAAAGCATATGGAAAAAATATAATCGAAGAAGGAAAAAAGAAATCCATATTTGCTCTTTTCCTGGAACAATTCAAGAATATAATGGTGCTTGTACTGTTTGCTGCAGCTATAATCTCAATTCTTCTTGGCGAAGCAGCAGATGCCGTAATCATCTTGGCAGTTTTGCTCATCAACGCTGTCTTTGGAGTTGCCCAAGAACTAAAAGCTGAAAAAGCAATTGATGCTCTCAAAAAACTTAATATGCCCTATGCAAAGGTTTATAGAGATGGACACCTGATACAGATTAAAACTGATGAAATAGTGGTTGGTGATGTAATTGAGATTGAAGCAGGGGATATTGTTCCAGCTGACTTGAGGCTTATTGAAAGCTTCAATCTTAAAATTGATGAGTCAGCTTTAACTGGAGAATCTGTCCCTGTTGAAAAAGATGCAAATGACGTTCTTGATAAGTCAACACCTCTTGCAGAAAGAACCAATATGGCTTTCATGGGAACAATTGTAACATATGGTCGAGCAAAAGGTGTAGTTGTTTCAACAGGTATGAAAACAGAGATAGGCAAAATTGCAAACTTTGTTAACTTACAGTCTGCAATTGATACTAAAACTCCTCTTCATGAGAAGTTAGAAGAAATCGGGAAATATCTCACAGTTGGAATTTTGGCAATAGCATTTATTGTGTTTGTGACAGGATTGCTTTATAAGCGAGATGTATTTGAAATGTTTTTGACAGCTGTGTCATTGGCTGTTGCTGCAATCCCTGAAGGACTTCCTGCTGTTGTCACAATTGTTTTGGCAATTGGTGTTCAAAGAATGGCAAAACGAAATGCTATAATAAGAAGACTGTCTTCAATTGAAACATTAGGAAGAGTAGAAGTTATTTGTTCTGACAAAACAGGTACACTTACTCAAAACAAGATGAATGTTGTAAAACTCTATTGTAATGATACCTTGAGCGAAAATCTTGAACATGAAGATAATGCAACTAAAACCCTTCTTAGAATAATGGCACTTTGTAATGATGTTAAACTTGATTTGGTTGACAAACAACCCCAGTTTATAGGTGACCCTACTGAAATTGCCTTGGTAAAATTTGCTTATGAAAAGGGATTGAACAAGAACGCCATCGAAAAGGTTTTTAAAAGAGTGTACGAAATACCTTTTGACTCTGTAAGAAAGATGATGACAACTGTACACCAGGTCAAAAATGATGAAAAACTTCTGGTATTTTCCAAAGGTGCTGTCGATGTGATAATTAATAAGTGTAAGTTTATAATGGTAAATGATGAAATATTTCCGCTTGACCAAAATACGTACCAAAAAATTATGCAAGCAAACAATGAAATGACATCAAATGCCCTGCGAGTATTAGCTTTTGCTTACAAAGAAATTGATAAAAATGAGTTAGAAGATAAAAATGCTATTGAAGATAACCTCATCTTTATAGGACTTGTTGGAATGATTGACCCACCAAGAAAAGAAGCTTATGGTGCAGTTGAGATTTGCTACCAAGCAGGAATCACACCTGTGATGATAACAGGAGACCACAAAGATACAGCTTTAGCCATTGCAAAAGAATTAAAGATAATTGATACAAGCAAAGATGAACTTTCACAAGTTTTGACAGGTGCAGAAATTGAGAAATTAGATGACCAGCAGCTAAAAGAAAGAGTAAAAGAAGTTAGAGTATATGCGAGAGTCTCTCCTGAACACAAATTAAGAATTGTTGATGCATGGAAAAGTCAAGGAAAAATAGTTGCTATGACAGGTGATGGGGTTAATGACGCACCTGCCCTGAAGGCTGCCGACATTGGAATTGGTATGGGAATAACCGGAACTGATGTGACCAAAAACGTATCTGATGTTATTTTGGCAGATGATAACTTTGCCACAATTGTTGCAGCTGTTGAAGAAGGAAGAAAGATTTATGACAATATACGAAAAACCATACAGTTTTTGCTTTCTTCAAATATCGGAGAGGTTGTAACATTGTTCTTTGCAACACTTTTAAACTGGGTAGTATTGTATCCAATTCATATCCTGTGGGTAAATCTTGTGACTGACACTTTCCCTGCTTTAGCACTTGGTATGGAAAAGGCGGAAAGTGATGTAATGAAGAGGAAACCAAAGAAAACTTCAGAAAATATATTTGCAGGCGGGCTTGGCTTTTCAATTCTGTATCAAGGTTTTTTAAAAGGCTTGATAACATTGCTGGTATTCTTTATTGGGAACAAATTATATGACCACAAAACTGCCATCACTATGACTTTTATGACGCTTAGCCTCATACAACTTACACATGCATACAATGTGCGCTCAAACATCAATTCACTATTCAAAATGGGAATGTTTTCAAATAAATATTTAAATCTTGCATTTATAGCCTCATTTTTGCTTCAGGTTATAGTGCTATTAGTTCCACCGCTAAGAGACCTGTTTAAGCTCTCATATCTTAACTTTTCACAGTGGGCGATTATAATTGTTGCATCAATTTCTATTATTCCAATTGTGGAGGTTGTAAAATATTTCACACGGCACTTTCATAAAGAATAATTTCAATAACATTGTCAGGCAAGGGCCAAAATGCTGGTCTTTGCTTGACATTTTTTATTTGATAATAGTATTCTTATTAAGAAACATTAACAAAAGAAAGGGATGACAAAATGGTAGCAGGATATGTCTTAAAACTTATTATTTCTCTATTTGTTATACTTTTGGGGTGTACCTTTTTTACAAATGCAGTAGAATGGTTTGGGAAAAAACTCAATCTTGCAGATGGAGCTGTTGGAAGTATTTTAGCGGCAGTTGGCACAGCTCTACCAGAAACCATTATACCCATTATTGCTATTCTTTTTGCAAAGGGCGAAAGTTCACATCAGGTTGGTATAGGTGCGATTGCAGGTGCACCTTTTATGCTGGGAACACTTGCATTCTTTATCACAGGGCTGGCAGTTATAGTTTACACATTGCTCAAAAAAAGAACCCTAAAAATGAATGTTGACCTGAGTGTGTTTGAAAGAGACCTTACCTACTTTATGATTGTCTATGGTATTGCTGTTGCCACAACGTTTATACAAAATCATAAGATAATTAGAACAATAGTTGCTATTATTTTATTTGTTGCTTATATTGTCTACGTTAAAAAAACGCTTGCAGATGAGTCAGAAAATGAAGAAACTCAGGAGCTTGAAGATCTGTATTTCACAAGGTTTTTAAAACTCCCAAACAACCTTCTTTGGATAAGCGTCCAGCTTATTTTATCACTTGCTATAATAATCTTTGGTGCACACCTTTTTGTTGAATATGTCCAGAAAGTTGCCACTTTGATTGGAATCTCAGCACTTGTTCTTTCAATCATCATCACACCAATTGCAACAGAGCTTCCTGAAAAGCTGAATTCTGTAATATGGATTGGCAAGAAAAAAGACACACTTGCACTCGGAAACATAACAGGTGCTATGGTATTCCAGTCATCCGTTCCTGTTGTTTTTGGCATAATTTTTACGCCATGGAATTTAAAGGGAATTACAATGGTGTCTGCAATTTTGGCTTTTTCGTCAGCAGTATTGAATCTTTTGTGGGTTAAAATTAGAAAGAATGTCAATCCATTTGCGCTTTTGTTTGGTGGAGTGCTGTATCTTATATTTATAGCTTATGTTTTCTGGATATAATTGTATAGATTTTTATTCCATGTTTGTGTTATAATTAAGAAAAACAAGCAAAACTTTGAGGAGAAAAACAATGAGTGATAGGGAAATACTGGAATTAATACTGGAAAAGGTCACTGTGCTTGACCAAAAGGTTGACAGGCTTGAAAAGAGGCTCGAAAGCCTCGAAAAGAGAGTTGAGAGTCTCGAAAGGAGAGTTGAAAGTCTCGAAAGAAGGGTTGAAAGCCTTGAAAAAAGAATGGATGCACTTGAGGCAAGAGTTGAAAGGTTAGAACTTCAGGTTGCAGAAAATACTCAGATTCTAAAAGCCTTAGAGCACTTAGCACAGGTAAACAAGGCAGAACATGACAATTTTACTCATCAGCTTGCACGGATTGAAGGTCTGCTTTCTTCTGAGATATCAAAAAATAAAGAAGAACATCAGCTGCTTTTTGTTAAGACTGAAGAAAACTCTGAGAAGATAACAAGGCTTGAAAAAGACATGGTCGTGATTGAGTCTGTCTGCGGCAAGAATATGCAAGATATAGCTTTTTTGAAGGGTCTAAAGAATTAAAGAGCATTTACATACAAAAAGCTGCCAATCTACGTGGCAGCTTTTCTTATTTGCATCTTTGCAATATTTTCAGCTCTATCTATTTTTTTATTTAACAAATTGTTAACACATTGTGATATAGTTTATACTATAATTAAAGTTGAGTGTGTACAAAACTTTATCGATTTTTGAGGAGGGATAATTTTTGATAAAGGTTGATCATTTAACCAAAAAGTATGGCCAGCACTATGCAATTCACGACATCTCATTTGAAGTGCAAAAGGGGGAAATCGTTGGTTTTTTAGGACCAAATGGTGCTGGAAAGTCTACCACCATGAACATCATAACCGGATATTTATCACCCACAGAAGGAACAGCCTACGTTGACGGATTTGATATCTTAGAAGAACCTGAAGAAGTGAAAAAAAGAATTGGATATCTTCCTGAAAACCCACCACTTTATATGGATATGACTGTGCAAGAATATCTTGATTTTGTGAGCGATATTAAAAAGGTGGATAAAAAAGAGAAAAAAAGAAACATAGATAAGATAATGGAAACTGTTGGCATCGCCCACGTGAGAAACAGACTCATTAAAAATCTTTCTAAAGGTTATAAGCAAAGAGTTGGACTTGCCCAGGCTTTAATTGGAAACCCACCTGTTCTGATTTTGGACGAGCCAACAATCGGGCTTGACCCAAAGCAGATAATTGAGATTAGGTCTGTTATAAAGAATCTTCGAAGCGAGCATACCATAATCTTAAGCTCTCACATTCTGCCAGAGGTCAGCGCTGTTTGTGAAAGAGTTTTGATAATCAACAAAGGAAAGATAGTTGCCAGCGACACACCGGAAAATCTGTCAAAAAGGCTTACTCACGGAAGCAAACTACAATTGAGAGTTTTAGGGCAAAGACAAAAGGTTTATGGAATACTTGAAAAGATACCAGGTGTAAAATATATAGAATTTATTGGCCCAAAAGAACCAAACACTGTTGAAATTATTGTTGAAGCAGAAAATGAGATGGATATAAGGGCAGATATATTCTATGCATTGAGCGAGGCAAAACTTCCTATTCTGATGATGAGAGCGGTTGACCTCACGCTTGAGGAGATATTTCTGCAGCTTACAACCGAGGAAAAGGAGGCTGAAGCTGTATGAGCGCAGTTTTGAAAAAAGAGCTAAAGATATACTTTTCAACACCAACAGGTTATATATTCATGGGATTTTTCCTTTTGATTTCGGGATTTTTCTTTGCAGTATCAAACCTATTTTCAGCAAGCCCAAACTATACCTCAGTCCTTGGTAACATAACATTCATATTCTTAGTAGTTGTACCAGTTTTGACAATGAGACTTTTAAGTGAAGAAGCAAGAACAAAAACTGACCAGCTGCTTTTAACATCTCCACTTAAACTTACTGAGATTGTTCTTGGGAAGTATTTAGCAGCAGTGGGTGTGTTTGTTTTGACCATTGCCATTACAATTCTTTATCCAGTAATACTTTCATTTTATGGTGATGTTCCTTTTGGTGAAACAGTTGGAGCATACATAGGATTTTTCTTGCTTGGTTGCGCATTTATTTCGGTTGGACTTTTTATATCATCTCTTACTGAAAACCAGTTTGTTGCTGCTGTGGTAACATTTGCGGCATTGCTCTTGACTTGGGTAATAGATTGGCTCGAATCAGCTCTTCCAACAGATAGAACTGCAGGTTTTGTATTTGTCCTGATATTGGTTGGGCTCATTGCTGGATGGTTATATATGACACTGAGGAATATAATAATAAGTGCAATTTCAGGATTAATTGGCGCTGGTGTATTTATTGCAGTATATATATTAAAACCAGATTTTTACGATAATGCTATAGTCAGATTCTTTAAATGGTTCTCACTCTTAAGTAGATACCAAAAATTTACGAACGGCCTTCTGGATTTATCTTCTATTGTTTATTATCTATCATTTATATTTGTGTTTATCTTCCTAACAATAAGAGTTCTTGAAAAAAGAAGATGGAGCTAAATAAAAGGGGGAAGAAATGGTGAAGTTTGATATAAAAAATATCCTTGGTTCATTTAAATCAAGGAAGTTCAAGTTTGGTGGATATGCAGCAATGTTGACAGCTTCAGTTATTGCTATTGTCATTGTCCTCAACCTTTTAGTAAGTCAGATACCTGCAAAGTTTGATCTTACCCACAATAGACTATATTCACTCTCAAAACCTACTGTTGAACTTTTAAAAAATCTCAAAAAAGATGTAACAATTTATGCTTTGTTCTCAGCAGGTAATGAAAACCCTGTGATTTCAGAATTTATACAAAAATATGCTGATAGGTCCTCTCATGTAAAAATAAAATACATAGACCCATACAAAAACCCAGGGTTTGTAAAAAAATACGACACAAGTGGTTCAGGGATTGATGAAGGGTCTTTAATAGTTGAAAGTGGAAATAAATTTAGAGTTATAAACAGATATGATATGGTAGATTACTCTTATAACGAACAAACAGGAGATACAAATGTGACAGGACTGACAATTGAACAAAAACTTACACCTGCTATACTTTATGTTACATCTGAAAAAACACCTATAATCTATGAGCTGAAAGGTCATGGTGAAGATACTTTTGTAGGTCTTGGAATTTCAAGTGAGGTAGAAGCTGCAAATTTTGAAATAAAAGATTTGAACTTGCTTACAGAAAAAAGTGTGCCACAGGATGCATCAGCTGTAGTTGTAATATCACCAAAGACAGATATTTCTGATATTGAGCTTAAAAAACTAAAAGACTATATAAACAGTGGTGGAAGAGTTTTGTTTTTGATGGATTTGTTAAAGGATGAACTTAAAAACTTCAATAGCATATTTGAAAGCTTGGGCGTTCGACTTGAACACGGTATTGTAATGGAAGGCGATAATACAAAAAATGCAGGAAACCCTGTTTGGATTTTGCCAAATTTAGAGTCTCATGATATTACAAATCCAATAGACCTAAACAACATGTATATGCTTTTGCCAAGTGCTCAGCCTGTTGTTGAAACAAAGTTTAAAAAGAGAACTATAACAATTGAAAAACTTCTAACAACAACTTCTAATTCATGGCTAAGAAAAGATTTAAATTCTACATCACTTTCAAAAGAAAAAGGTGATATATCAGGACCATTTACACTTGCTGTTGCAATAACAGACAAAGCCGACAGCTTAAATGCAAAGTTAAGACCACGCGACGCAAAAGTGGTTATAGTAGGAAGTGCAACATTTGCAAATTCGCAATTTTCCAAAAACGTTCCTGGAAACCTTAACTTTGTTGTAAATGCATTAAACTGGTTGCAGGATAAGAAAGATACTCTACAAATCCAGCCAAAAGACTTGACAACATTCAGACTTAATCTTAGCACAAGCCAAGCTATGATTTGGGCTGCAATAACTGTTGTGGGAATACCTGTTTTGATACTTATCCTTGGCTTGACTATTTGGCTTAGGAGGAGACATCTATGAGAAAGAAGAAAAACAGACTTTTTACAATTATCTCTGTACTTTTGGTTTTAGTTTTGGTAATCGGCGCATACTTTTATGTTAGTTACATGAATAAAAAGAAACAAGAGGCTGAGGAGAAAAAGTCATCTCAAACAATTACAGTGACTAACTTTGATAGAAGTAAACTTATGAAAATAGATATAAAACACGACGATGTTCATCTTGTGCTTGAAAAAGTAAAAGATAAATGGATAGTAAATGGAATTAATAATCCACTTTATTTTGACCAAGATAAAATAGACGACATAGCATTTTCGTGTGCCCAGATGAGCGCCGAAAAGATTGCTGATTCAAACCCAAAAGACCTTAAAAAATACGGGCTTGACAATCCAAAATCAATTGTTGAAGCAACTTTCAGCGACGGGAAAAAAGTCACATTTTATCTTGGGTCTGAAACGCCAATAACCTCCACTTATTATTTGATGAAAAAAGGTGACCCAAAAGTTTATGTCGTGTGGACAAACCATGCAGAAAACTTCACTATAAAACCTCAAAAATTATTAAGTGTAAAGATACCTGAAATAGATACTCAAAATATAACATATGTAAAACTTGTAAGAAAAGGTCAACCTACTATTGAGATTAAAAAAGTTGATGAGAAAAATAAAGAAGACAATGAATGGAAGTATTATGTAAGACTTTGGAACTTAGTCAAACCATATAGCCAGCCGATCGGTGTTTCAAGTGATAAATTTTCTGAGTTTATTGAAAATGTACCAAACTTTAGCCCAGAAGACATTGTTGGTGAAGATGTATACAATCCAAAATATGGTCTTACATTGCCAAAAATTGAACTAATAGTAAAAGACAATAAAAACACATTACATCTTTTTGTTGGCAATAATGCAAGTGATTCAACTGTTTATTGTAAAATGGCAAATTCTAAGATTGTTTTTACAATGTCAACTTATAAGATAGATTTTATGAATACTATAAAACCATTTGACCTTATAGAAAAATTTGCTTACATTGTGAATATTGATTACGTTGACAAAATAGAAATTTTTACACAAAATAAAAAACATACATTGATTCTTGACAAAAAGCTTATCAAAAAAGCAACAAGCGAAGAAGAATCTGATGAGTACAAATATAACTTCCAAGCTGACGGTCGAAAGATTGATGAAGATACATTCAAAAAATTCTATCAGGAAATCATTGGTCTTTTGATTGATGGTGAAAATGACAAAAAACCGACAGGCACACCTGAGGTTACCATGAAGTTCTATCTTGTAAACAAAAAGGTTGATGTGATGCAGTATATACCTTACAACGACGATTTTTACATGGTTGTTCGAAATGGAAAGTCTGATTTTGTGATTGCAAAAGAGCAAGTTCAAAAGGTGCTAAAAGACTTAGAAGACTTAGTTGCAGGCAAGTACAAACCTCCAGAAAATTAAAAGTTCAAAAATGGGAGCTGTCACAGAAATAAGTTGGCAGCTCCTTATATTTTGTCATGTGGTTTAGCTTAATATCTTTATATTATTTTTAGTTTTTTGATATTGTATGTGCACCTGTTGATAAATTAAAATGAATAATGTATATAAAAACGATAGTTATTTTAAAAATGTGAGGTGAAATTAATGCTTGACAAAAATTACTATCAAAATCCCAAAATTCAGCACATAAATATGGAAGAGCCAAGAAGTTCTTTTATACCTTTTGACAATCCTCAAAAAGCTCTTGAAAACGAATGGGAGCTTTCAAATCTTTTTAGGCTAATGAATGGAAAGTGGTATTTTAAACTTTTTGATATGCCTTGCATGGTGACAGATGATATAATACTTGCAAAGCCAGAGAATTGTAATTTTGACCAGATTATTGTTCCCAGTAACTTTCAGATGTTTGGTCAAGACATACCAATCTACACAAATACCCGATACCCAATCCCTGTCGACCCACCGTTTGTGCCAGATATAAACCCAACAGGTGTCTACAAAAGAGAATTTTATATTTTTCAAGAAGACTTAGACAAAGAAGTATTTGTTGTATTTGAAGGGGTAGACTCAGCATTTTATGTATATATTAACGGTAAATTTGTTGGTTTTTCAAAGGTCTCTCACATGATGCATGAGTTTGACATAACAAGATTTGTACAAGAGGGAAGCAACACCATCACAGTTGTTGTTCTAAAATATTCAGATGGAACTTACTTGGAAGACCAGGACAAGTGGCGAATGAGCGGAATATTCAGAGATGTGTATCTGCTATTTCGACCAAAGGTGTTTGTAAGAGATGTGTATTTAAAACCAGTCTTGAGTGATGATCTCAAAGAAGGATACTTGACTGCTGAGATTGAAATTGAAAACAGAAGCAACGACCAAAAAGAATTTAGCATAGAAGTGCAGGTCTTCTTTGATAAAACTTTAATCAAAAGCTCAAACAAATCTCTGGGACTTTCTGCAAATATTCAGACTTCTGTAGCTTTTGAATTTCAAATTGAAAGTCCAAGACTGTGGAGCGCAGAGCTACCCAACCTCTACACATTTCTTGCAATCTTAAAAGATATAGATGGAAACATTTTAGAAATTATCCCTCAGAACTTTGGTTTTAGGAAGATAGAAATAAAGGACGGAGTATTTTATCTAAACAACGTACCTATAAAGTTAAAAGGTGTCAACAGACATGACATGCATCCAAGAGTAGGATTTGCAGTGACAAGAAAGATGATGCAAGAGGATATAACTTTGATGAAACAGCACAATATAAACTGTGTAAGAACCTCACACTATCCCAATCACCCTTATTTTTTAGAGCTATGCGACAGATTTGGTATTTATGTGATTGATGAAGCTGACCTGGAAACCCACGGATTTGGAGCAGTTGGTGACTGGGGACTTCTGGCAAAAGACCCTGCTTGGGAAGATGCGTTTGTTGAAAGAGCAAAGATGATGGTAAAGAGAGACAAAAATCATCCATCAATCATTATCTGGTCGCTTGGAAATGAATCTGGCTACGGCCCAAATCATGATAAAATGGCACAGTGGATAAGGTCATATGATAATAGCCGTCCTATTCATTATGAAAGTGCCCGTGATGCTGAGGTTGTGGATATTGTAAGTGTAATGTATCCACCAGTAGAAAAACTTGAAGAAGAAGGTAAAAAACAAGAGAAAAGACCATTTTTCATGTGCGAGTATGCACATGCGATGGGCAACGGTCCTGGAAACCTCAAAGAGTACTGGGACGTGATATACAAATACCCAAGGCTTTTAGGTGGATGTGTGTGGGAGTGGGCAGACCACGGAATTTTGACAAAGACACCTGATGGGAAAGAATATTATGCTTATGGTGGGGATTTTGGAGATGAGCCAAACGACGGTAACTTCTGTATAGACGGACTTCTTTTCCCTGACAGAACTCTATCTCCAGCTATGTTCGAGCTCAAGAAAGTTTATGAGCCAGTTGTAATTGAACTTTTAAACAAACAAGAAGGAACTTTTAAAGTTACAAATAGATATGATTTTATCTCTTTAAACCATGTTGAGGTTGAATGGGAATTGCTGTCAAACGGTAGGGTTGTAAAAGAGGGCTTTGTTGATGTGAGCAATGTTCTTCCCCGCTCTTCAAAAGAGGTCAAAATCGATGAGGTCAAAGAAGTTTTAGAAAGCTGCAAGGAAGAGCTTTTTATTACCTTCACAGTAAAGCTTAAAAATTCACTGCTTTGGGCAAAAAGAGGTTTTGTTATAACAAAATCTCAGATTGCACTTAAAGAAGATACTCCTCAAGATGCCGTACAAAAAATTGAGAAGGTAAATATTATTTTCTCAAAGCAAAACAGGTTTGAAGTAGTAAATTCTCCTGACAAAGTTGAGGTTTTTGCTGGCAGCACTTTAGTAGAGTTTTGCAGATGGTCAGGTGATTTGATAAGCTTGATGCACAACGGTCTTGATTTTATAAAATCCTCGCCAAGGTTCAATCTTTGGAGGGCTCCAACAGACAACGATGTGCACATCAAAAATAAATGGATAAAAGCTGGATTTGACAAGCTTCAAAGAAGAATTGTAAATGTCAGCTTTGAAGAGCACAGCGAGTACTTCAAAGCAGAGACAACTTCGGTATATGGCGCATATTCAGTAAAGCCTGTATTTGAAGTGACTATAAGCTACAAGGTTTTCAAATCGGGAATTGTAGAGACAAATATGTATGCGTGGGCTTTAAGACAGCTTCCGCCACTTCCAAAGATAGGATTGCAGTTTATGATGCCAAAAGAGTTTGAATATGTCAAATATTACGGAAGGGGACCTCACGAAAACTATCCTGATATAAAACAAAGCGCAACTGTAGAAATATATGACATGGCTATAAAAGACATGTATGTTCCATATATAATGCCCCAGGAATATGGAAACAGGTGTGATGTTAGATGGGCTTTTGTATACAACATCTATGGAATAGGACTTTGTATTAAAGGCACCCCTACATTTAACTTCAGTGCAAGAGAATATACTGATGAAATGTTAACTAAAGCAAGACACACATATGAGCTGACAAAAGCAGATGGAATTGTTGTGAATGTAGACTTTAAAATAGGTGGTATCGGAAGCCAGAGCTGCGGCCCCGGCCCGCTTGAGAAGTATTTAATTAAAGATGACAAATTTGAATTTTGCTTTTTTATGATACCTGTTGATAGCAATAGTTTGGATGTTGAAAAGCTGTGGTAAAAAATTTTTCCTCCTTCTTGGTTCAAAGTTTTTGTCGAGCCTAAGAAGGAGGTTTTTATTTAAATACAAATTTTGTATCTTTTGTTAAATATTTAATATTACTTAATCAATTCCGTAATATTGTTATACAAAAATTTGATTAGATTCCATATCTTCTCGCCAGGATTTAATTTACATATAGCATTCAAAACATATTCAATACCATTTTGAGTTATCATTCTTTTCATTTGTTGAGCTGATAAATCATGAGGTTCATCATATTTAAGAGCTGCCGCAATTCCTATGCAAAGATAAATGGGTAAGTACCCCTCTTCTAAACTAAATTTTGCAGCACCAATTAATCTGTCATTATATGCCAATTTTCTCAATGGTTCTCGTGCAACTCGAACAACTGTATCATTTAATTTCTTATTATTAAAACGCTTCATTAACTTCTCAATATAATCGAATACGTCTTCTAAAGATACGTTAAAATGTTTATTTAATGCTAATGCTGCCTCCCTTAGAGCAAATTGACAAATCTGATTTATCGTTATATCCTCACAACTTTCATGAATATATACGTATTTTTTAAGATATCCTAAATACGCAAGTATAGCATGTCCAGCATTATGAAGAAATATCTTCTTTTTTATTTGGTAATCAAAAGGTGAAAACGGAATAATACCTTCTATTTTAGGTATTTCACCTTTTATACTATCTCTATCAATTGGAAGTTCTTTAAATGGCTCAGTCCATATTCTTAGTGGATGTTCCTCTTTCATTTCAGCCGATATAATTGGTACCATTCTTCCTACTGCAGCTCTCACGATACCAATAGTTCTCTCAAACAATTCTTTTTTTGTTTATCAAATCTACATAGCTCATGTAAAATAAAGTTTCTTAAGTAATTATCTGCTTCTATATGATTTTCACATACAATTATGTTAATCGGCTCAAAATTATTTGCTTCCCACCTCTTTATAATTCCACAAGCAATAGTTTTTGAAATTTTCTCTAAGTTGTTAATTCCTACAGCAGTTGATAGAATTGCAGCATCACATATTTCTCTACTAATAGCCTCTATATTATCTGCATTCAATGCTCGAATATTCTCGATTACTATCTCTGTGCATGTTTCATTATCAACAATTCTTATAGGATATTTCCTATACTTGTTTATGTTATCAACTATCACTTGATTTATATCTACAAACACTACCTCAAATCCTGATTCATAGTAAAGTTGACCTAAAAAGCTTCTGCCTATATTTCCTGCCCCAAATTGAACAACCTTTTTGGGAGTTAAAATAAAATTGTGTCCACTGTATAATTAGTATTGAAATAATTATCAAGGGGGCTACTTAAAATGAATAAAAACGAAATTATTGAGACTGCTAAAAACATGGCTGTAGAGCAAGTATTAAATATGTATTGCTCCAAAGATGATCCTAATCGCCCAGCTCTAAAGCAACTCTTAGAAAACTTGCTCGATTGCTTTATGTTATCGGAAAGAAAAGTAGCCTTGCTAAAAATGATAATGACAAAGGCAATGGTTTTTACGATAGAAAACTTGCAACACCTGCCTTGTGTCTTGAAATCTCTGTCCCTCGCACACGCCCTTAGAATTTGCGACCTTCTATCCTCTTCTTTCCGCTACAAAAGAGTTGATAGCTTAGCTACTTCCCTGCTTATGTCTTTAGTCGTCAATGGTTATTCCGAAAGTTCCCTTGTCCAGACTTTGAAAGCTTTGAATCTTCCATATTCCGAAAATGAAATACTAAAAATCAAAGAAGACCTTAAAAATGAGCTTCAGTTATTCAAACAAAGAGAACTACCAACAAGTGCTTTTGCTCTCATCATCGATGGTTATCATTGTGAAGTTAAGGATAATTCTAAGGTTAAACAAGCTACTTGTTATGTTGTCCTCGGTATCGACTTAGAAGGTAAAAAAGACATTTTCGGTGTCTACACTTTCTTCGGCAAAGAAAATAAGGCTGATTGGATGAAAGTATTTGAAGACTTAATTACAAGAGGGCTAAAAGAGATTCTAATTGTCATAAGTGATGACTTCCCTGGTATTATAGATGCTGTCAAACTTGCTTATCCTCTTGCTGACCATCAACTGTGTTTTGTCCACCTCCAACGTAATGTCAGAAAACATATGACAAAAGAGGATGCTTCAGCTTTTAACAAGAGTTTAGACAGACTTAGAATTTCTTCCTCCGATTTTGACGAAGCTGTACTGAAATTTAAAGAACTTTGCGATGGATACCTTTCAAAATATCCTCGATTTATTAAAGCAATATCAGAAAAAGCAGAGTTTTATCTTGCCCATATGAAATACCCTGAGGAATTAAGGAAGCATATCTACACCACAAACGCCGTTGAAAGTGTAAATAGCATGATTGAAAAGGCAAGAAGTAAATTCAGGTGGATACTTTCAGTCTGTTGAAGTCTTAGAAATTAATATTTACTTACAGCGAGAGAACTTACGCCGTACAAAATGGAAAAATGGAGTTCCCAGTATTAGAAAATGCATCAATAACATAACCCAACTTTACAACTTGCGTTATAAATTGGAAACACAAAATTTTTGACAAGTCTCAGCTATTATCTGAAACAGATTAAATTTCCTCGGTCGTCCCCTTCTATTTTGTTTTATCTTCCTCGATAAAACTTCAGTAACCTTTTTTATTACAAAAAGCAGCTTTGAAAATTTCTCATTTTGTGATTTAATATTCATGTATATCTTTTCCCCCTTGTGTTTTTTTTGTGGTTTTCTCTTAAATTAAAATTATAACACAAGGGGGATTTTTTCTTTTGTTACTATGTTTACTCTATATGGTTATTTCTTTTATTCAACAACCTCTTATTTCAATACTAATTCTACAATGGACACAATTTTATTTTAACTTTCTTTTGGTAGTTTTTGGTGTTTCTTTTGAAGGAAATTTTTCACTTTTTTTAAATTATATTCATATCTGGATTGAGGCAGCCTCAACTCTTTTTATGAGTTTTTCCCCACTATTTTCGCACATTCTTTCGCTGAGGTAAATATCTCTACACCTATTCGAGGAACACCTTTAAAAAACTCTTGACATGAAAATAAAAATACATTATACTTAAAGTAAAAGATTCATATATACGTATACTGTTCATAAATATGAATATACATTAAACCTATTTACTAACTTTCACCAGTGGTTACTTTTATATAAAAAGGGGGCGATTCTCATTTTTACTCTAAAAGGACCTTTCGCAGCAATGGTTACACCTTACACTCAAGATGGCGAAATAAACGAAAACGAACTTCGGCAAATTGTTAACTTTCTAATTGAAAAAGGAATAAAAGGTCTCTTCCCAACAGGTTCAGTAGGAGAATTCTTTCATCATTCAGTAGAGTATATTTGCAAAGTTATTGAGATTGTATCCCAGGAAGCGCAAGGTAGAGTACCAGTAATACCTGGTGCATGTTCGAGTTGTGTTGAAAATACTCTCAAGATAGCAAAATTTGCAGCAAGTAAAGGGTGTCCTGCTGTAGTTATTTCTCCCCCTTACTATGTTCCATTGAAAGAGGAGGAAATATATCAATTTTATCTTCAGGTTTTAGAGAAAATTCCTATCAACGTAGTATTATATGACATTCCATTTCGTACGAATAGATTGCCGCCTGGTGTAATAGAAAAGTTGATCTTACATGAGAAAGTAATAGGCATAAAAGACAGCAGTGGTAGTATGCAAAATTTAATGTATTATCTTATTTTATCGCGTAAGTATAAAAAAGATTTTTCAGTGATGACAGGAAATGATGACGTACTCTTACCTGCTTTGTACATGGGTTGCTCAGGGAGCATGAGTGGAATGGCGACAATTGTGCCGGAAATAGTAAGCGAAATATATTCTCTATTTGAAAACAACGACCATCAAAAAGCAAAAGAGTTACAGTTCAAAGTTGCGGAAATAGTAAGGCTAATAGAGAAATTTCCTTTCCCTGTGGGTTACAGAATAGCAATGTCTATTCGTGGTTTTGAAATGGGTCCTCACAAACAGGTAGTAGTTCCTCTACTAAATACAAGTGAATACAGCAGGATATATGAGAAGATGCGAAATGCGTTGGAGGATCTCTTAAATGAGGAAACTGGCTTGAACGTTTAAATGAATCAAGGCAGTAATTAAAAATTAAAATAAAAATAGGGGAGGTAAGATTATTATGAAGAAGAAAATGCTTGAAAAGTTAATTGCTTGTTTGGTGCTTGTAGTATTTACCTTAAGCATTTTGGGAGTATATACATTCAGTAAAACTTCTTCGACGTCACAAAAGGTTTCTACTCAAAAGAAAGTGACAATTGAATTTTTCCACACCACTTGGGTACCCGGTATGCTGAAAGTGTTAGAAGAATCTATAAAAGCGTTTGAGAAGAAGTATCCAAACATCCAGATTAAAGAAACAAGGGTAAGCTGGACAGATGCCCCATCTCAGCTCATGACGTCTATCATGGGTGGTAGAGCACCTGATATTGTAATTTGTAACCCACCAATGGTAGCATATCTAAGAGACATTGGTGCATTAGCAGATATAACTGACATGATTCCAAAGAGTATGCTTCAAAGTTTTCTGCCTGCTGCATTGAAAATTGTAACTAACCAAAAGGGACGCATAGATGGTTTGCCCCAGGAAGGGTGTACATGGCAGTTATTCTACCGAAAAGATTTATTCCAGAAAGCAGGTTTGGATCCCAATAAACCACCACAAACATGGGATGAGTTAGTAAAATATGGTATGAAATTAACAAAGGATTTGAACAATGATGGAGTAATTGACCAGTGGGGATTTGGTTGGCCAGTTCAAGCAGAAAATGCAAATGATTATTGGGTTAACTTTATGCAACAAGCAGGTGCAAAGGTTTCAGTATATGATGCAAAACAGAAAAGATGGGTTTCAAAACTTCTTGATCCTGAAGCGGTTAAAGGTACCCAATTTATGGTTGACTTAGTAAGAAAATATAAAATTTCACCACCTACTTTAGTAGATATGGATTGGGAAGCAGTAACAAATGGATTTGTGTCTGGAAAATTTGCGATGATGTATAATGGTGCATGGGTTGTAGGCTCAGTCCATCAAAAAGGGCCAAAGATTGAAGGAAAATGGGGAACTGCTTTGATGGTAGCTGGCCCAGGTGGAAGAGCTTCAAGAGGTTATCCAAACACCTTCAATATTTTGCAGGCTTCTACAAAGAAAAAAGAAAGTTGGCAATACCTATACTTCCTTTACACTACTAAAATGCCAAATGGTTTGACATATGCTGAAGCATACTGTAAAGGTGCCGATTCTCTGTTATGGACAAAGAGTTATATTGAGTATGCAAAAAAGACTTACGAACCGCTGCTGCAACCGTTCATTGAGGGAACAAAATATTCAGTCATTCCACCAATGGATCCAAAATGGGAAACATTTAAGGCACTTTATGTAGGAAAGACTATTCAACAGATGTTGATGGGGCAAAAAGATGTTCAACAAGGACTAAAAGAACTTCATGACGCCTTAGAACAACTTCATAGGATGAAGTAAAAAGAGATAGGAAATGGGTGGGGGTGGAGGAGCTTTAAACATAATTACTCTACCCCCACAGAAGTTATAATGTGCATTAAGGGAAGGTGGAAAGATGGTAAAATTACTGCGGAGTGAAAAACTTACACCATATCTTTTAATTATGCCAGCTGCAATTTTAATAGTAGTCATTCTTATTTATCCCCTTGTTACGGGAGTTATTAATAGTTTTTTGAATATAAACTTACTAATTGTTAGACCCACTAAATTTATAGGATTACAGAATTATATAAATTTGCTCCATGACCCGCTTTTTTGGATTTCATTTAAACAGTCTGTTTTATGGACGATAATTATCTTAATAGGAGAAATGATTATAGGTTTTTTCATTGCTTTATTACTTAACACAGACATTAAAGGTAGAAAAATTTTCAGAACTCTTATCTTGATTCCGTGGTTAATTCCAAATTCAATAGCGGCCATAATTTGGAAATGGTTATACTCTGAGCAATATGGATTGATCAATTATCTATTATGGAAGTTTCATATTATAAAGACTTACAAAGCATGGTTGGGGAACCTACATTTGACATTTGGTGCAGTTGTTGTAGCTGCTTTATGGAAAGCAATTCCCTTTGTAGTGTTAGTAATTTTGGCGGGGCTTCAATCAATTAGTAAGGACTTATATGAAGCAGCAGAAGTGGATGGAGCAAGCGGTTTTCACAAGTTGATTTATATAACCATTCCGTCAGTAAAGAATATAGCATTAATTACTGCTATTTTGACTTCTATATGGAATTTTAATCAGTTTGATATTATTCAAGTTATGACTAGAGGTGGTCCTGGTACTGCAACATTGACGATGCCAGTATTCAGCTATGAATTATTTTTACAGTCATTTCAAGTAAGTTATGCATCAGCAGTGGCCACAATAATGCTCATTTTAATGATAGGGCCAATCTATGTATATGTGAAGAGACTGATGGCAAATGAGTAAAGGTAAGGTGAAAAGAAGATGAGCTGGCTAAAAAGTCAACAAAAAAGAAAAAAGTTAACGCTCACGGTGGTATATGTCTTATTAATTCTCATTAGTATGGTTAATCTTTCTCCTTTTTTCTGGATGATTTCAACTTCTTTCAAACAACCGGATGAGATATTTTTAACAATTCCCAAACTACTCCCCCGTAGCTTTTCTTTTAGCAATTATGTTGGTATTTGGAATGATAGTTATTTTAGTTACTATTTAAAGAATAGTTTAATAGTAGCTTTGCTTAACATGCTGATAGGTACTCTTGTAAGTGTATTTGCGGGATATGGAATTTCTCGGTTTAATTTTAAAGGTAGATTTCTTTTCTCAATTGTATTAATAATTGTCCAGATATTTCCAGGTATGCTATTAGCAATTCCTCTATTTACAATTATGAATAAATTACGTTTAATAGATACTTACTGGGCATTATTAATAGCTTATTCTACGTTTACTCTACCATTCTGTACATGGATGTTGAAAGGATATTTTGATACTATACCTGTTTCGTTAGAAGAAGCAGCGAGGATAGAAGGATGTGGGAGATTACAAATCTTGTTTCGAATTATCTTGCCGCTTGCTTTACCGGGTGTAGTTGCAGTAGCAATGTTTGCATTTGTACTTGCGTGGCAGGAATATCTTTTTGCTCTCACACTTACAAGAAGTGAGGAAATGCGTACAATTACTGTTGGAATTGCCATGATGCAGGGTGAACACGGTCGAATAAATTGGGGACAAATAATGGCAGGTTCTATAATTGCATGTCTACCAGGTGTTATAGTGTTTCTTTTAATGGAAAAATATCTTGTTCAAGGATTTACAATGGGTGCTGTAAAAGAATAAGGAAAAGGGGAGGAATCAATACAAAATGAGTGAGTTGAGAATAGAAAATATAGAAACAATCCTTCTCTCTTATAGATACAAAGAAAATGAGATATGGAAATGGTCGGGAGGAACTACACTCCAACGCAATGCTCTTTTGGTAAAAATTACTACAAATAAAGGAATAGAGGGGATAGGAGAGGTAGGAGAAGCCACCTATGTTCCCCATGCTGTTGTTCAGGTAATAGAACAACGGTTCAAGCCAATGTTATTAGGTGAGGATCCAGTTGATATCGAAAAGTTATGGCAAAAGATGTATATAAGATCAGCTCACTGGGGAAGAAAAGGTTTTGTAATTCCAATTATAAGTGGGATAGAAATTGCCCTGTGGGATATATTGGGAAAATGGCAGGAGCGTCCTGTATATGAGTTGTTAGGGGGAGCATATAGAAAGAAAATAAGATTATATGCCAGTGCAGGTATGGATAAACCCATAGATGAGCTAATCAAAGAAGGTTTAGAGATGGTGAAAGAAGGATATCAAGGTTTTAAGATTCGTATTGGGGAAGAGGATCCGCGAAATGATATAGAAAAAGTAAAAGCATTAAGGGAAGCTTTGCCCCCCGAGATTGACTTAATGGTAGATGCAGGACAGTGTTATACCGATTTTCCATGGGATCTAAATACTGCACTAAAGGTGGCAAAAGAACTCGAAAAGTATAATATTTTCTGGTTGGAAGAACCTTTGCATCCGGATGATATTGATGGTTATGCATATCTATCAAGAGCCACAAGTATTCCTATTGCCGCAGGTGAGAATGAGTTTACACGATGGGGATTTAAAGAACTTATAGTAAAAAGAGCAGTAGATATTTTGCAACCGGATGTAACAAGGTCAGGTGGAATTTCTGAGTGTAAAAAAATAGCGGCTATGGCTTCTGCATTTCATATGAAATGTGCTCCACATATTTTTGGTTCTGGTGTAGGATTTATGGCTAATGTGCACTTTATTGCTTCAACACCAAATGCATTTATAATGGAGTTTGATCGAACACCCAATCCTCTCCGTGATAAGCTTATAATTGAGATGCCAAAAGTAGAAGACGGCTATATTGAAATTCCGAGAGATATTCCTGGTTTAGGAGTAAAGGTAACTGATGAAATAATAAAGAAGTTTGCATTTATTGAAAAAGATCCAGTGGAAAAGAGAAAATTTGAACCACTATTTTGAGTGATTGAATAACATACTATTATTATAGCCGTTTGCAAAATGAATAGATGTACAAACCATAAAATAGGAATACAGGAATAAAAGTCAAGAGGGTGTATAGGTAAATTGTGCTATTTGCACACAATAACAACATTATCAGCAACGTATGTAACTATAAATTTATTACCAAATAATTCAAAAGCCAAAAAAGGCAAAGCTATATCAAACCCTTTAAAAAGGGTTTTTAGTGTGGGCAATTTGTTAGGGATTAAAAATGCATTTTTTAGAGTTAAGAGAAATCTCAGGCAATAAGTTTTTTAAGTTTTTGAAGTTTTTTGTAAGAGATATTTTGGTGATGTTTTAGTATGGCATAAGAGAGAATAAAGAGTAAAAGCATACAAATAGCAGAGAGTAAGAAGTCAGAAAAAAGTGAAATATGGTCATATGAGAAAATGGTATCATGACCGAGAAAAGACTTTAGATTAAAAATAGTTTGCTCGATAGTAACTCTGGATTTGTAAAGTTGATAAAACTGGTCAGAATTTCTATCGATACCTGGATAATACCGCAGGTTGGCATCTGGGTATGTATAGAACATCCTACCTGACTTAGAAGTAGTACAAGGATGTGGGCAGGTGCAAAAGCGTTTATTGTCTTTAATCTGAGAGCAAGGGCAGCGCCATTTAATTCTTGGGGAGCGATTTTTACCATTACAAAGACCTTCGTAGATAAAAGGTTTATTTAGTTTATTACAGAAGGGTATACCGTTTTGTGAGATAGTGATGTTAGGGTCAGAGGTAGGGGTATATGAGGTTTGGTTAGAATTTCTGGGGTTAATAGGGATTATGACTTTAGAGAAATTGAAATCTTTGATGAGGGAAGAATAGACCATGTAAGAGTCAAGAGCACTGTCGGCGATAAAGGTTGAAAACTGATTGAATTGGAAATTATGGTTTAGGTTAATCAAAGCGGGAATAAGAGCTTTTGAATCAGAGATAGCTTTAGAAAAAGCAGGGTCTTGAGGGTCATCAGAAGAAGGACAGAAGGCAGGAGTGATTACAAGAGGTAAACCAAATCCATTAGTGATGATAGCGAATTTGTATCCATAGCAGAAATGACCATTAGCGAACATACGAGTAATATAAGGTGAAGCAGAAGCAGATTTGGGGAGGTTTGAGTATGTGAGATAATACACAGCAGAGGATGTAAGGTTAGGGTTTTGAGATTTAGTTTTTCTGAGCATAGATTGGATGAACTTAGGGTTATTTTCTTTGAGCATAGGGACTAAGGCAGTTGTGTCGAATATTACGCAAGAAGCAAGGTCAGGGTTTATTTCAAGTGCAATATTTTGAGCATATTTTGCGAGGTTATAAAAGACGTTTTCGATTTCGGAGCAAAAGATTTTTCTAAATCTTGAGAATGTAGAGATAGAGGGTATAGTATCGAAGTTGCAGAAAGATTTAAGCTGGTATGAGTTGAGCAAGACAGCACGGAGTTGAGTTAAGGTAGAGAATTTGAAGATTTTTTGGATGAAGAAAGCACATAACATAGATTGCAAAGAGAAGCATCTATGTTTACCGAAGTATTTATAGTAGGCTTTAAAGAAGGATTGAGGGATGAAGTTATTGATATTGATGTATTTGTTGAAGAAGCCAAGAAGGTTATGAGGGTTATTGAGAGCGAGGTTTTTAACGTCCTCATAAAGTTCTAAAAAAGAGAGTTGTTTATTATGATTTTTAAACATTTTATCCTCCTCCTCATAGAAAATATGTTTTATACAGTTATATTTTACACTATCTATGAGGAGGAAGGAATACTTTTTTGAAGATTATATAAAGCTTGATAATGCTCATCTTGAGCGTTTCTGCAAAAGGCTAATACTATTATTAAGAAAGGAGAGAAAGAAAATGATAAATATAGGTATTATAGGCTTTGGATGGATGGGACAAATACATGCTAAAAATTCTACTCTTATTGAAGATTGCAAATTGAAAGCTGTAGCAGATTTAGATCCTCAGAAATTAAGAATTGCAGAGAGTTTGTATGGGGCAGATGTGTATCAGGATTACCGCCAATTATTGGACCGAAAAGATATAAATGCAGTTTATGTAGTAACTCCTGCTACTTCTCATTATCAAATTGTAAAAGATAGCATAGAAGCTAATAAACATGTGCTTTGTGAAAAACCATTAGCTCTTACCCCCCAAGAGGTTAATTCTTTGCGAGAAATAGTAAAGAAAAGCGATAGAAAATTTATAATCTGTTTTCCTGAGAGATTTGCTATTTCTTCCCAGGAAGTAAAAGATATGATTGATCAGGGAGTAATAGGAGAAATACAATATATAAGGGGGAATTTCCGTTTTACTATGAAAGGGCACGACGTGACCCATGGAGAATGGGTCTTTGACCGAAGTAAAGGTGGTGGTCTGATTTTAGAAGCAAGCGTACACTTGTGGGATTTTGTAAGATGGTTAAGTAATCAAGAGGTAACAAGTGTAATAGGTGTTGCTCATGAATATATGAGAGGGAATTCTTTAATAGAAGACAATTTTGCAGCCATAGGATATTTAGAAAAAGGTGGTATTGTCTGCATTGACATGAGTGGAGCATTTCCAAAAGATTCTGCTACTGATAAACGTTTCGAAATTATAGGGAGTGAAGGATATATCTACATTGACGAATTTAAAAATTATATGACTATAAATAGTGAAAGAGGAATTGACGCTAACCCTGGAATGTTAGTGAAGGGAATGACATATAAAGACGTGATGTGGCATTCCCATGTAGAAGGTGGTGCTAAAAGACTTCAAGAGTATTTTATAAGATGCATAAAGAAAAATGAAGAACCTAAACCTGGAGTAGAAGATGGAGCTCGAGCATGTGAGATTTCATGGGCTATAATGGATTCTCTCAAGAGCAAAAAACTGGAGGTCATAAAGTATGGTAAATGTGAATGAGGTTAGAGTAGGATTTATAGGGTGTGGAAGAGTAGCAGAAAATCATTTTGAAGCTATCAGAAAGTGTGAAAATGTGAGATTAATTGCAGTAAGTGATATCAATGAAGAACTTGCAATGAAAAGGGCACAACAATGGGGGGTGGTAGTATGTTCCCCCTATGAAATTTATAAAAGGAATGATATAGATGCCATTTTTGTTTTAACTCCATTTCACACTCATTTTTTCTACACTTTTCATGCTTTAAAGGAGGGAAAACACGTTTTAGTGGAAAAGCCAGTGAGTATGGATCCAGAAGAAATAAGCCAGATGGCAAAAGTAGCACAACAAGTTGGTAGAATATGTATGCCTGGACATAGTTATATATATCTTCGTGAACTAAGACGTTTTAAAGAAATCATTTCCTCAGGGAGTTTGGGAGAATCTTTTACAATGTTTTCCTTTGAAATATATTATATGCCAGAGGAATTAATAGAAAAATATAACGGTCCTCTACAGGAAGTTTTGTGGCATCATATATATCTTATGATAGCCTATATGGGCTTGCCTTCTAAAGTTTGTGCTGTCAAAGGATGTTTTAGGAAAGATAAGATTCCTACTGGGGATGAACATTTAATGGTAGTTGCGGAATTTGAAAGTGGAGCTCTTGCTCATATTTATCTTTCATGGGCAACTGAAGACGAAACAAGTGATCCGTGGACATTTAAAATAAAAGTGCTGTGCCAAAATGGTGGGCTTCATTTTTCACGCAGGGATATAGTTAAATTTACTCCAAATAAAGAAAATGAATATCCTCTCTATCAAGAAATGTTTGATGAAGAGGTTGATTATTTTATTAACCAGTGCATAAGAAAAGGGAAAAAACCACTCTCTGACCTTTACGATGCTTATTATACTTCGTGGATAATAAATAAGATAAAAGAGGCTATTGAAGAAGAAAGGGTTCTTAGGATCGATATTAAAGAAATAGGTGAACTAACCTTTTAAAAAGAAGACACAGAGGTGTGAAGGAATGATATATGAAATAAAACCTCTTTTGATAGGTGAGTTTGGACCTGTTCATGATGGCATAAAGTTTAGGGGAGGAAATATACTTCATGAGGAAATGGTGCCATCTTTTTCATTTTATATTAGAACAGCAACTAATCATATCTTAGTAGATACAGGTTTTGGAAAAATCAAAGAGTGTGAGAAAGCAACAAATTTAAGATTTGGGCAAAAAAAGAGAATTGAAGATATACTTGACGAAAATAATATTGATCCCGAGGAAGTTGATCTTATAATTTGTACTCATTTACACTGGGATCATATTGGTAATATAGATTTATTTCCCAATGCAAAGGTAGTGTTTCAACTTGAAGAATTAGGATGGGCATTGAGTGTCCCAGTTTGGGAACCTGGATATATAAAATTTTTTACACAACCTATCTTCAAGAAAATCAATGAAGGAAAGGTATTAGTTGTGAATGGCGACAAATTTATAAATGAAGATATTAAAGTAATTAAAGTTGGAGGGCACACCCCAGGTTCTCAGATAGTGGAAGTATGTTTAGGAGAGAGGAAAATAATCATTAGTGGAGATACTATTATGACATACAAAAATATAGAAGAAGAAATTCCTATCGGTCTTTTTTATAACTTGGAAGAATGCATAAAAGCCATTTCTATAGTGAAAGAAAAAAAGTGTATAGTATTGCCTGGCCATGATTGGAGAGTACTTGAATACAAAAATTTGTTAGAATAAAATGTTGATAGATATTTTAGAGAGTTGCTTGCACAAGATTTACAAAATTTAATCAAAAAGTAGGGGAGATAAAATAAATGGAAAAAGAAAAAAACTTGCATCGTTCTTTGCAAAGAGCATTAGATATTATGGAACTGATAGCTTCCTGTTCAGAAGGATTAACTTTAAGTAATATATCACAAAAATTGGGAATTCCTAAAAGTAGTGCGTTATCTCTTCTTAACACATTAGTGGAGAGAAAATATCTTATTTTTGACTCCGCAACTAATCGGTACAAGATGGGTATCAAAATGTTTGAAGTGGGAAGCGGTTACTTGAGAGAATCAGAATTTATGGATGCAATAATGGCAGTAGTAGCAAAAGTAGCAAGAAAATCCAATGAAACAGTCCACCTCGCAGTAAGAGATGGACGCGATGTAATTTATATTGCAAAAATTGAATCTAATCATCCTATTCGGATTGCTTCTTCCATAGGTAAACGCATACCCGCTCATGCTACAGCACTTGGAAAAGCGTTACTATCTGGGTTGAGTGATAAGGAATTGAGAGAATTATACTCTCAACAACCGCCTGAGCGATTAACCGCTAACACCATCTGTGAGGTAGAAAAGTTAATAGAGGAGATACGAAAAGTAAGAGAAAACGGGTATGCTCTCGACTATGAAGAATCTTCGGAAGGTGTAAGATGTTTTGGAGCACCGATTTTCAATCACAATGAGCAAATAATAGCGGCCATTAGTATAGCAGTTCCCACGATCCGAGTTAACGAAGAAAATGAGGGATATTTTATAGAATTGATAAAAGAAGCTGCACAAGAAATATCAGATATTCTCAAAATATATCAAAAACAAAGCCTAATTTGAAGGATTTATTAAACGTTACTTCCTGAAAATGGGAAAACAAAGAGGGGGAAAACAGATGATAGAGAAAAGACACTGGGAAGACCCCACTATTCAGCATATTTTTAGGGAGGAACCCAGAAGCTCGTTCATCCCATATGATGAAGTTGAAAAGGCTTTTAAGGGGGAGTGGGAATTATCTTCCCTGTTTAAATCCCTAAATGGAAAGTGGAAGTTTAAATTATTTGAAAATCCTCTTAAAGCTGAAAAAATACTAATGAACGATGATATTTCATGGGAGAATGAAATATTTGTTCCCAGTAACTTTCAGATGTTTGGTCAAGACATACCAATCTACACAAATACCCGATACCCAATCCCTGTCGACCCACCGTTTGTGCCAGATATAAACCCAACAGGTGTCTACAAAAGAGAATTTTATATTTCTCAAGAAGACTTAGACAAAGAAATATTTGTTGTATTTGAAGGGGTAGACTCAGCATTTTATGTATATATTAACGGTAAGTTTGCTGGTTTTTCAAAGGTCTCTCACATGATGCATGAGTTTGACATAACAAGATTTGTCCAAGAAGGAAGAAATACTATCACAGCTATTGTTTTAAAATATTCAGATGGAACTTACTTAGAAGACCAAGACAAATGGCGAATGAGTGGAATATTCAGAGATGTGTATCTGCTATTTCGACCAAAGGTGTTTGTAAGAGATGTGTATTTAAAACCAGTCTTGAGTGATGATCTCAAAGAAGGATACTTGACTGCTGAGATTGAAATTGAAAACAGAAGCAACGACCAAAAAGAATTTAGCATAGAAGTGCAGGTCTTCTTTGATAAAACTTTAATCAAAAGCTCAAACAAATCTCTGGGACTTTCTGCAAATATTCAGACTTCTGTAGCTTTTGAATTTCAAATTGAAAGTCCAAGACTGTGGAGCGCAGAGCTACCCAACCTCTACACATTTCTTGCAATCTTAAAAGATATAGATGGAAACATTTTAGAAATTATCCCTCAGAACTTTGGTTTTAGGAAGATAGAAATAAAGGACGGAGTATTTTATCTAAACAACGTACCTATAAAGTTAAAAGGTGTCAACAGACATGACATGCATCCAAGAGTAGGATTTGCAGTGACAAGAAAGATGATGCAAGAGGATATAACTTTGATGAAACAGCACAATATAAACTGTGTAAGAACCTCACACTATCCCAATCACCCTTATTTTTTAGAGCTATGCGACAGATTTGGTATTTATGTGATTGATGAAGCTGACCTGGAAACCCACGGATTTGGAGCAGTTGGTGACTGGGGACTTCTGGCAAAAGACCCTGCTTGGGAAGATGCGTTTGTTGAAAGAGCAAAGATGATGGTAAAGAGAGACAAAAATCATCCATCAATCATTATCTGGTCGCTTGGAAATGAATCTGGCTACGGCCCAAATCATGATAAAATGGCACAGTGGATAAGGTCATATGATAATAGCCGTCCTATTCATTATGAAAGTGCCCGTGATGCTGAGGTTGTGGATATTGTAAGTGTAATGTATCCACCAGTAGAAAAACTTGAAGAAGAAGGTAAAAAACAAGAGAAAAGACCATTTTTCATGTGCGAGTATGCACATGCGATGGGCAACGGTCCTGGAAACCTCAAAGAGTACTGGGACGTGATATACAAATACCCAAGGCTTTTAGGTGGATGTGTGTGGGAGTGGGCAGACCACGGAATTTTGACAAAGACACCTGATGGGAAAGAATATTATGCTTATGGTGGGGATTTTGGAGATGAGCCAAACGACGGTAACTTCTGTATAGACGGACTTCTTTTCCCTGACAGAACTCTATCTCCAGCTATGTTCGAGCTCAAGAAAGTTTATGAGCCAGTTGTAATTGAACTTTTAAACAAACAAGAAGGAACTTTTAAAGTTACAAATAGATATGATTTTATCTCTTTAAACCATGTTGAGGTTGAATGGGAATTGCTGTCAAACGGTAGGGTTGTAAAAGAGGGCTTTGTTGATGTGAGCAATGTTCTTCCCCGCTCTTCAAAAGAGGTCAAAATCGATGAGGTCAAAGAAGTTTTAGAAAGCTGCAAGGAAGAGCTTTTTATTACCTTCACAGTAAAGCTTAAAAATTCACTGCTTTGGGCAAAAAGAGGTTTTGTTATAACAAAATCTCAGATTGCACTTAAAGAAGATACTCCTCAAGATGCCGTACAAAAAATTGAGAAGGTAAATATTATTTTCTCAAAGCAAAACAGGTTTGAAGTAGTAAATTCTCCTGACAAAGTTGAGGTTTTTGCTGGCAGCACTTTAGTAGAGTTTTGCAGATGGTCAGGTGATTTGATAAGCTTGATGCACAACGGTCTTGATTTTATAAAATCCTCGCCAAGGTTCAATCTTTGGAGGGCTCCAACAGACAACGATGTGCACATCAAAAATAAATGGATAAAAGCTGGATTTGACAAGCTTCAAAGAAGAATTGTAAATGTCAGCTTTGAAGAGCACAGCGAGTACTTCAAAGCAGAGACAACTTCGGTATATGGCGCATATTCAGTAAAGCCTGTATTTGAAGTGACTATAAGCTACAAGGTTTTCAAATCGGGAATTGTAGAGACAAATATGTATGCGTGGGCTTTAAGACAGCTTCCGCCACTTCCAAAGATAGGATTGCAGTTTATGATGCCAAAAGAGTTTGAATATGTCAAATATTACGGAAGGGGACCTCACGAAAACTATCCTGATATAAAACAAAGCGCAACTGTAGAAATATATGACATGGCTATAAAAGACATGTATGTTCCATATATAATGCCCCAGGAATATGGAAACAGGTGTGATGTTAGATGGGCTTTTGTATACAACATCTATGGAATAGGACTTTGTATTAAAGGCACCCCTACATTTAACTTCAGTGCAAGAGAATATACTGATGAAATGTTAACTAAAGCAAGACACACATATGAGCTGACAAAAGCAGATGGAATTGTTGTGAATGTAGACTTTAAAATAGGTGGTATCGGAAGCCAGAGCTGCGGCCCCGGCCCGCTTGAGAAGTATTTAATTAAAGATGACAAATTTGAATTTTGCTTTTTTATGATACCTGTTGATAGCAATAGTTTGGATGTTGAAAAGCTGTGGTAAAAAAATTGAGGGTTTGTCCAAGATATTTTGGATAAACCCTTTTCTTTTTCAAATCTTGTCTTCTAAATTTTTCTCATCAATTTTTATAAACAAAGGCCTCTCACTACTCCTTGAATTTGGGCTGTGGATTGAAAGCATAAGTTCACCTTCAAAGGTTCTAAAAAGCATACCATGGCCACCGTCATCAGAAAAAATTGGCTTTAGACTGTGCTGCCATGGACCTAAAATATTGCCTGACAGTGATTTTGCAATTCCAACACAGTATCTTCTTTCACTATCAAAGCTTGACCATAGCATCAAAAGATTGCCGTTTTGGGTTTTGAATAAAAACGGACCATCTGTCACAAAACATTCTCTGCCATCTTTAACCCTTATGCTTGCTGTCCAAGGCGCACCGGAGGCTTTAAAGAGCAAAATGGGCTCATCAATGACTCTTTTCAAATCATCTGAAAGTCTTGCTGCCAAAATCTGACCATCATAAACCTCAACCCATTCACGGCAAAATACAAGCCAGGGATTTGAATCCTCATCTATGTAAAGTGTTCCATCAAGGCACATCCAATCCTTTGGTGTAACAGGTCCAATACTATGTTCAACATATGGTCCTTCTACAGCATCTGAAACAAGAATCGCAGTCCCCCTTTTACCTTCTGGTGAACAAAATGTTGCAAACATATAATACTTCCCGTTATAAAAGTGCACCTCTGGCGCCCAGAAATTTCTGTCTGCCCAAACATTCTGAGGGGGTCTAAATGCTGGATATGGTCCATCAAAATTTTCAAGGTCAGATGTCACATAATAGTCAAAACCCGTTGCTTTTTCATTTCCCCAACAATTTTTATCAGTTGTACCAAACATATAGTACAATCTTTTTTCTTTCACAGGCACAATGAAAGGGTCGCGAATATAAACATCCTGTCTTTTTAGCATCTACCCATTCTCCTTTCGGTCTTCAAAATCAACAGGAAGAATTATTTTAACAACTGTCCCCAAACCCAGCTTGCTCCAAACCTTGAGTTTAAAGTTATTGCCATAGATGAGTTTTAACCTTTCATTGGTATTTAAAAGCCCTATATGGTCTGAAAAGTCAAAATCTTGCAAAAGCCTGCTCTGGATTTCTTCTAACTTTTCCTTGCTCATTCCAATTCCGTTGTCAATTACCCATATACAAAGCCAATCACTGGTATCTTTTGATTTTCTTATCCTGATTTTTATTCCGCATCTCTTTTCGCAAGGTTTTATCCCGTGATAGATTGAATTTTCAATTAATGGCTGGAACAAAAGTTTCATCACCTTTATATCAAGTACATCTTCACTATAGTCCCAAAATACATCAAACTTTTCTTTATATCTTGCTTTGACAAGATCTATATACGCTTTAGTTGCTTTGATTTCATCTTTCAAAAATATAGTGATCCGTGGATTGCTAAGAGAATATTTGAGAATAGATGACAGATTTTCTATCATTTTTGTGACTTCATTGGGAGACCCTGTTAAAGCTAATGTTTTTAGATATATGTGTTCTAAAGTATTGAACAAAAAATGAGGATTTATTTGAGATTGCAAAGCTAAAAGCTCCAAAGCCTGAAGTCGAGTTGTCAGGTAATGTTTTTCTATGAAGTTCTTTATTACGTTATACATAATATATCCATATTCATCATTAGAAGTAATATCTGCTTCTTTTAGAGGTTTACCTTCTGTTGCTGAATTTATTGTATCTATAATCTTTTTTATGTTCCTATAATTCACTTTAGCAATGTAATAAGATGCGCTAAAAGCAATGATTACAAAAATTAATAACATTACAATGGCAATTTTAAAAAGTTTTATTGGTATACTATAAAGGTAGTCCTTAGGAATTACTGATACAAATATCAAATTGTATTTTTTTGAAACTATCCTTTTTGTTAAAAAGTTTTTAGCTGGTTTCTTCGAAATTATACTCAAAATATTTGAATCATCTGACTGGTTAGATACTAATATATTTCCTTTTTGGTCTAATATATACATTGCATGTTCAGGTATCGAACTTGGAAGGTTCAAAAGCTTTTTTACCTGGTCATAGTAAAGATTAAGAACAATAACACCTTCATCTAAATCTGAGTATCCTGACATTATCTTTTTGTAGATTGTCAATACATCAATTGATTCTTCTGTAAAGTTATAAGGCTGAATCTTTCTTCTTTCTATCCACATAAGTTCACCATGCTTTTTATATTGTTCAAACCATCTCTTGTCATAAAAATATTGAAAGTTTGTTATACCATCTGGAGTAACAATAAAGTTACCTTCAGGATTTTTGAAATATACATAAATCGAATGTATAAAAGGTTTTGAATATGAGATCGAATTTAAAACATTTTTAAACATATTGAGTTGCCAAATATCCTCTAAGGAAAAGTATGTAGAGTTCAGAATCCTTTTTATTTGAAGAGTGACATCCTTGTTTATTCCAAACACCATAAAAAGATAGTCAATCTCTCCAAACATCAGCTCAATATTATTTTCACTCTGAATTAGCATTGTCTCTAAATTTTTGTTTATTTCATTCTTTACGTACTGTTCTATTATTAAGCATGAAAAAAATCCGAAAATTAGTATTATAATAATTGGTACAATTACTATTTGGAGAAAATTTCTTTTGAATAACCTGCTTTTATATAGCCCATCTTTTCCTTTCATGGCAGATTATCTCTCCTGGACAAACTCAGACGGAGATTTACCAAAATATTTTTTAAAAGCTCTTGTAAAGTTTTTTGGATTTTTATACCCGACCATTTCACCTATTTCATGGAGTTTATATATTGGAATTTTCATTAGCTGAAGAGCCTTTTTCATCCTGACTTCCATCAAATAGTCAGAAAAGTTTTTCCCTGTTTTACACTTAAAAAGACGGCTGAGATAATAAGGATTCATATAGACAAGTTTTGCTGCATCTTCTAAGGTTGCTTCTTTGTAGTTTTTATTTATATATTCTTTTACAGTTTCAATCACATTTTCAGGATTGTCAATAGAAATTAAATCCCGATTTTTTATCTCTTCATAGAGAGTTTGTGAATTTTTGAATTGTTTATCAAGTTCTTTTTTTATAAGCCCAAATATCTCTAATATCTCATCGTACGTTGCAGGTTTTGTTACGTAATACCTCACACCATACTTCATGGCTTTTTGAGCAAATTCAAAGTCTTGATAACCACTGATAAAAACTATTTTTACAGGGATGTTATTTAAAAACAAAACCCTTGCAAGGTCAATTCCACTCATAACAGGCATTTTAATATCGCAAAAAACAACATCAACCTTATTTTGCAAAATATAATCTAAAGCCTGCTTTCCATTTTCAAACAGGCCAACAACCTCAAACCCAAGTTTATCCCATGGAAAGCAGGTAAAAAGCCCTTGTCTTATCTCACTTTCATCCTCCACGATAATCATCCTGTAAAACATTTAGGGTCTGCCCCCTTTTTGCACTAAACCCATTGTAATTTCAATTATATCATCTTTCAAATATCCTTCACAAAGCCAATATCTTACTTTAACCTTTTATTCCGCTTGTTGCAATTCCTTCAACGAAGTATTTTTGAGCAGCAAAGAAGATGATAATACACGGTAGCATTGCTATAACAGTCATAGCCATGATCTGGTTCCAAGCAATTGCAGCAGCACTGTCTACACACATTCTAAGTCCGAGAGCAATTGTGTATTTTTCGACACTGTTGATATAAATGAGCGGTCCTAAAAAGTCGTTCCAAGTCCAGATAAATTGGAAAATTCCCATTGAAATCATTGCTGTTTTACAAAGAGGACCTGTTACGCGCAAGAGAATCTGAAAAGAGTTGCAGCCATCTATTATAGCAGCTTCTTCTATCTCTCGTGGAAGGCCTCTCATAAATTGTATCATCATAAACACAAAGAATGGTGTTGATGCAAACATTGATGGAATTATAAAGGGTTTGTAACTATCTACCCATCCAAATGCATTAAAAAGAATATATCTTGGAATCAGGTTTATAGAGTCTGGCAACATTAATGTTGAAATTAGTATCACAAAAAATAATCTTTTGAGTGGGAAATTGAACCTTGCAAATCCATATGCCACAAGCGTAGAGGATATTATTGTAAAAAATACAACTGGTATAACAAGTATAAAGTTGTTTACAAAAAATCTGCCAAATGTATACTGTCCTGTGCCTTGCCACCCTTTTATAAATGAGTCTGTAACAATTTTTTGTGGAATTAAAGACAGCGATTTGAATATCTCATCATTTGATTTAAATGCCGCAGATACAACCCACAAAAGTGGATAAATCATAAACAGTCCAAATAGAATCAAAAATGCATAAGTTATAAAAAGCGAAATTGTATTTTTTGCTTTTTTGCTCTGGGAGTACATCTTTATTAGAACCTCCCCTCATCATACTCATAGTATGTCCAATAAGTAGAAGACCTAAAGATAAATGCTGTAAATATCAAAATTATTACAAACTGGACCCAAGAAAGTGCTGCTGCATAGCCCATTCTGAAATACTTAAATGCATTGTCGTATATAAGCATACTCAAAAGGTATGTTGAGTTGACAGGTCCACCGCCTGTGATGATGTACGGTCCTGTAAATTCCTGGAAGGCGTTTATGGTCTGCATAACAAGATTGAAAAACATTATAGGAGAAATCATCGGAAGAGTTATTTTTGTAAACATTTTTAATTTTGATGCTCCATCAACCAGTGCCGCTTCGTAGAGTTCTGACGGAATCTCCTTTAGCCTTGCCAAAAATAACACCATGGATGAGCCAAACTGCCACACCGCAAGAAGGCTCACTGAAAACATGGCTATTCTGGGATCTCCAAGCCAGTTTATACCTTCTATTCCAAAAAGACTTAAGAATTTGTTTACTATACCTTCTTTCATAAACAAAAATCTCCACAAAATTGAGATTGCAACAGATCCACCGAAGATAGAAGGAAGATAATATACTGTTCTGAAAAGATTTATTCCTTTCAGTTTCATGTTCAATATTATTGCAACAAAAAGTGCAAACGAGATTTTAAGCGGAACAGTTATTATAACATACTTTATAGTGTTTAAAAGTGCTTTTGGAAACAGTTCATCCTTTGTGAACATATAAATAAAATTGTATAGTCCTACAAACTTAGGTGGTTTTAGCATGCTATAGTCACAAAATGAATATACAAACGACATTACAAAAGGATACAATTTGAAAACAAGAAATCCTACAAGCCATGGCAAAACATATAAAAGACCAACTAAATCTTTTCTTTTCAAACGTGCTGTCATTTATTTGTCACTCCTTTTTTCAGAGAAAAATGCTATTTAGATTATAAGCCTGAACAAAAAAGGGCTGCCAACCTCAAAAGCGGGAGGGCTTTTGGCTTTCTGACAGCCCCAAAGTTTTACTTTATTTTGACTATTTTGATTGTATTCTTTTAATTTCTTCTAACTTTTGTTTATAAAGTGCCATCAGCTTGTCAGCTGCTTGAGTTGGTGTTAATTGCTTGTAAGCAAGCTGTTGAATTACGTCTGTTGCTATTTTTTCAAGTTCCTGGTTTTGTGAAAGTGCATTTTCTGGAGGTGCTGCTCTTTTTAACGCTTCTGATGTTATCTGAGTTATAACAGGATCCAATGCATTTGCTTTTTCAAGTGCTTCTCTGGCTGTTGAACTTGCAGGAACACCTCTGACATCTTTCAATATTAGTGCAGCTTGTTTATCATTTAAAAACCAGTTGATAAATTTTGCTGCTTCCTTAGGATTTTTGGACAATTTATTAACCGCTAAAAGCTGAGATGGTCTTACAGTTACAGCTGTGCTCTTAGCATTTTTCATAATAGGTATCATTGTCATAGAAAGGCTTGGTATATTTGCCTTATTTGCTGCAAAAGTTGATGTCCAATTCCAAAGCATACCAAGCTCGCCTTTGAGCCATTTTGGATTTTGTTCAGGTTTCCCTTGGAATGGTGCACTCTCTGAAAATGGTTGAATAGCACCTACTTTAAACAGTTTATCAATATAAGTGAATGCTTCAATTAGAGTCCTTCTATCAAATCCCATTGTATAATCATCATTTATCCATTTTCCACCTTTCTTTTGAAGTACATACGTTTTTAATAGATAATAACAAACTGTCGCATCAAAATTCAAAAGATAGTAGTTCTTGTCTTTTTTATGAATCATCTCAGCTGTTTTTAATATATCCTCCCATGTCCACGTCTTGTTTTCTGGAATTCCGAACTTCTTAAAAAAGTCCTTATTATAGTGAATAGCTGAAGCATTCACACCTGTTGGAAGTCCAATAAGTTTTCCGTTTGAATAGCACCAGTCTTTTAAAAATTTTTCTTCAAATGGCTTTAAGTTGACCTCTTTAAAAGTTTTAAGGTCTGCAAAGAAATCTCCTTGTGCAGAAAGCTCTCCTATCCATGTAACGTCAATCTGGATTATATCTGGAGCGGTTCTCCCCACAAGCTGGGTAATGAGCTTTTGCATGTAACCTTCAATACCGCCATACTCTGCATTAATTCTTACATTAGGGTATTTCTTCATATACGCCTGAATTGCTGCCAAAGTGGCTTTGTGTCTTGCCTCTCCGCCCCACCACATAAACCTGAGTGTAACTTTTTTCGATGCTGCCTTTGCTTTTTCAGACCCACCGGTCGAAAAAGCAAAGAAGATCGAAATAGTAAAAACTACTAACACAAGAGTTGCAATTAACCTTTTACTTTTTATCACTTTGACTTCCTCCCTCCACTGTTTGTTTTGTTTGAACAGATTTGATTGTGCAATTTTATAATAACATGGTCAAATGTATTTAAAAAGGTACTTTACTTTACAATAGGTATCATAAAATTACTACTTTGTTTTGTTTATATAATACAAATAGGGGATGCTCATTTAAGTATTGTTACAAAATGAACATCCCCTTTTAATTTTTAGCAACATTGATTTTTGCTTTAATAATCTGTTTTATACATTTGTTAACTGAACTTCAAGTTATAGTATTCTTATCAGCTCATTAAATATTATTAATTAAACATTTGCAGTATATTTGGGAAAGAAATAATTCTTGCTAAACAATGACTTTAAATATTAAATCATAGAAGTATCTTTTTAGATAGAATTCTTTACGAACTTCTTAAAAATTAAACATGAAATAATCAAATTCAGCAAAATCTTCTTTTAAAACATTTTCTTCAGCATATCTGTTTACACAAAATAGACCAACCTTTGACCCTGTCCATACGTCCTCTTTAGGAACAAATTCAAGTCCAAACTTAAAAAATTCTTTGCCATTAATACTATATAAAAATTCACTATTTGCTCCCCTTTTCATCTTAAGCTTTAAATATATCTCATTGCCACCTATTTTTTTACTTTTAACAACCTTTTCATTAGCATTACTATTTGCAATTTCACCTAATATCTGTATAAGATAATTGCCATCCTCTCTTCTTTCAATTCCTATTGCTGAATATTTGTAGCCACTTACAATAAGTCCCGAAAAACTTCCTTTTGTATTAAAATTTGTTTTCATTTTTGTTACAACTTCAAACTCTTCTGCAGGAATCTTTTGAAGTAGTAAATTTGGCATATAAAATATGCTCCTTTTTTGCTGTGAATCCATTGCACAAACGGCAAAAAGTTTTAATACGCTCCTTTGGATATCAACACTATACCATTCATCTCTTGGATTTGCATGCCACTGCCATGCAAAAGATAGTCTCTCGCTATCAAAATGATCCGAACATTCAATATAAAACTGGCTACTTTCCTCTTCAGTCTCAGGTTTTCTGTACTCTAAAACAGGCTCACCTACTCCATCTTGATTCTGGTCAACTCCTATTATACACCAGTCATCTTCAAACCATGTCATAGGCTGAAGGTGGACAACTCTGCCATATGGACCCTTGTCTTGAAAATGTATAAACCAGTGCTCTCCTTTTTCTGTTTCAATCCATGCTCCTTGATGTGGTCCATTTATCAAGGTGTTCCCCTGATGCAAAACTATTCTCTCTTCATATGGTCCATAAATGTTTTTAGACCTTAGAACAGTCTGCCAACCATATCTAACGCCGCCTGCTGGTGCAAATATATAATAATATCCATTTCTTTTGTATAACTTAGGACCTTCAATTGTCGGCTGTGTCTTTGTCCCGTCAAAGACAATTTTCCCTTCGTCTAAAATACTAAGCCCATTTTCTGAAAGCTTGGAAATGCAGAGTTTACTGTTAAATCCAATTCTACTTTTTGCAAATGCATTAATAAGATATGCTTTACCATCATCATCCCAAAACGGACATGGATCTATCCACCCTTTTGCTTTTTTTACTAATACTATATCTGACCATTTTCCAAATGGGTCATCTGTGTAACAACAAAATATTCCATCGTCAGGGATGCTAAAATATATGTAGAACTTACCATTATGATATCTTATTGCAGGTGCCCAAATACCTTTGCCAATCTGGGGAATGTCATACTCAGGTGAAGGTAATTTTTTTACCGCATAATTTATAATCCTCCAATGGATAAGATCTTTTGAATGTAAAATAGGAAGGCCTGGAACACTGTTAAAACTTGATGCAACTAAAAAATAATCATTCCCTACCCTTATTACATCGGGGTCTGAATAGTCTGCATGAATTATAGGATTCTTATAATTTTCTTTTCTCATTTTATTTTATCCTCCGGCAATTTTAGTAAATAATTAGAGAAAGAAACTGCAGAGACTATATCTATCTCTGCAGTTTCTCACATCTAAACAAATTATCGTTTCATATACCTGTCATATGCATTTTGGTATATTTTTATTGCTTCATCTATCTTCATTCTTTTCAATGTCTTAACAAATGCATCATAATTTGAATATTTACCTGTCATCATTTTTAAGAACATTTCATCGTAGAAGGTATTAACTGCATTCATAATATTAGCTAACTTGCTTGCTTCCTCTGGTGTAAAGAACAAAGACAGAGGTGGCAATGCAATTTCATTTGTGACCTTCGACCAATTTTTGGATGCTTCTTTTTGCTGAGGTAACATAAATGAAATTTGCAAACTATATTCTCTTGATTGAATATAAGCACCCAATATTGGTACATATTTACCTAATGCCTCTTTTGGTCCTAACTTAGGATTATTTAAAATTTCGTCAGTATACATAGGTCTTCCATCCTTTACAATATAAGACTTCCCTTTTACTCCAAAATTCATAACCTCGTATCCTTCTTTGCTAAATGACCAGTCCAAAACTTTACAAGCAGCTTGTATATTTTTGCAATTTGTTGAAATTGCAGCACCTCTGCCTGTAAATGGATATTCGTTTTGCCCGATTTTTACTTTTTCGCCTTTTTTAAGAGAAGGATACTGAACACCTATTAAGTCAAAAGATGTACCTTTCTTCACAGTTAAATAGGTTCCCATTTGACCACCTATAAGTCCGAGGTAAGAACCAATTTTATCTTGTAATACGTTAGCTTCAATTGTTTTTCTATCCATTGTTAAAACATCAGGGTCAATCAACCCTTCCTTCCACCACTTCGCAAGTGTATTCATAAAACTTTTAAATTGAGGCTCTAATGGACCAAACTTGACCTTCCCATTTACTTGGAAAAAATCTGTTTTGATTCCCCATGCTCCTACTAAGAAACTGCAATAATCAAATGCAGCTCTCGGATTTGAAGCCCCTCTTAAAATAGAAAATGGCTTTTCATCAGCTTGCCCATTTCCATTTGGATCTCTTGTTTTAAATGCCTTTAGCATCTTATACCAGTCATCTACTGTCTCAGGAGGATTTATTTTTAACTTTTCAAGCCAATCTTTTCTCACCTGAGGACCATAGTAAGCATCAATTGGCAATTCTTTTAAAGATGGAAAACAATAATAATCTCCATTAACTGTCCTTATCATTTTGCTAATATCAGGATTCTTTTTCAATAGATTATTCAGATTCGGAGCAAACTTGGGAATATAATCGTTAAGAGGGATGATTACTTTATCTATCAACGCTTTTTGTGGTCCGCCTGGATAACCATTCCATCCCCATTCTATTATATCTGTCATCTGTCTCGAAGCTATCATAAGATTGAACTGGTCATTTGCTGCAGAACTGCTAAGAGGTGGATGCTTAAATACAATCTTAATACCAGTTTTCTTCTGTAATATTTGATATGCTGGCAGTTCATTGTAACTTTTATAATGCAGAGCTTGTTCTGCTCCCATAGGTACCCAATAGGTTAGTGTAATTTTATTTGAAGCTTCTACCTCAGGAAAATTAAAAGTAAAAAGTCCTATAGAAGTTATAAAGAAAATACTCATAAATAATAAAACTACCATATTTTTAAATTTTTTCATTTTATCCTCCTCCTAAATTTCATATTTTTTTAGAATTATTATAATATGCATCCTGCCAACTCACACATTGATTTTTTTAAGATCGAATGGAAAATATTAAGGAGAAAACCACTTAGAACAAATAAGGTTAGGTGGCATACTACAAGCAAAACTGTTAATTTTATTTTAAATACACAATAAACATTAATTATAATTAGTTGCTTAACAACTTTTTCTCTGAGCATGACCTAAATAGATTTTGGTTGGGTATTAAAATTACCTTAAGGGAAGGCTCTTTTAAGGCTTATAAAACTTTCAAAGAGCATTCCCAATGCTTTATACCATTTATTATTTTAGTTGCTGGGTGTAGTAACTATTTATTAATCTATATACGATAATAGCAACCTCGGCTCTTGATGCATTATCAGTAGGTTTTAAACTGTTATTGCTACCCTGGATAAATCCTTCTGAGACAAATTTCTGTATACTTTCTTTTGCATAGTTTGAAACCTTTGATGCATCAACATAAGTATCTATACTTTTAATGCTACTACTGTATTTATAACCAGCAATCTTGAGCGCCCTGTCTGCCATAACAATCATATCCTGTCTTGTAATAAAACCTTTAGGATTAAACTTTCCATTTCCAACTCCGTTTACTATCCCCAGCGCTTTTGCCACTCCTGCAGCTTCATAATAATAATCACTTGGCAATACATCATTGAAATTGTCCTTAACCTGAGCATTTAGCTCAAGAGCCCTTACAAGTAACAACAAAAAGTCTGCTCGGGTTATTTGCTTCTGTGGCGCAAAATTCTTCTCATTTACACCCTTCACTATACCTTTAGATGCCAATACCTCTACAGGTTCTTTTGCCCAGCTAACATCCTTTATATCTTCAAAGGTTTTGTGATTTTCAACTACCACATACTTTGCTGAATCTTTTGCCCTGAATGCAACCACTTTACTGTCTGCAAAATACATCCCACTCGCAACAGGTTCAACCGTTCCATCTTCTTTTACTTTCATTACAGCTAAATATTTCGTGTTCACACCTATTGACGGTGTGTATTTGCTGCTTACTATAATCGGTTTTTGTATACTATCTCCACTTAACACTTTTCCATCAGCTTTAACTTCCACTTTTAAGGCAAGCTCTACATTCTTCCCTATCGTCTGTTTAACCTCAGCTAATTTATCGCTGGTGAGCTTACCTACTGCAACGCTCAAGTTTTCCACCTTTACACCACTTGAAATTACATCTGCCGGTACTTTGACTTGCCCTACATTAGTCGAAATATTAAAAACTACATTTTGTCCACTTACTGATTTTACCGGTATCACCTGCTCATACTCATTTACGTTACCTTTTGCTTCAACTGAAATCTCTATAACCTTTTCTCCTTTTTCATTTATCTTAGCACTTGCAACTGCCTGGCTTAATGTCTTTTCATCAACTTTTGAAACAGCAACTTGGCCATTTGTCTCAACTTGCGGTTTTATAACTGTAACTTGCATTGGCTGAGTCTGTTGTTGCTGCTGTTGCTGGTTTTGTCCTTGCAATTGAGTTTGTGTTTGTTGTTGCTGTGAAGTAGCTGGACTGCTGGGCAAAATAATGGTAGCACCTGTTCCAGATGACTGGGAAGTTGTATATGAAACAGTTTTTACTACCGGTGATGTAACATCCTTTGAGTACACATAAATTGTATAAACACCCTCAAACTTACCAGAAAGAGAATATTTAAACTCATAAATTCCATCAGCCCCTGTTGAGGTTTGGTCTAAATAATCTATGCTGCCATAAGGGTCTAAAACCTTTACGGTAACATAACTATTTGCACTTGTCTTACCGTTAATTACAAGATTTTTGTTTGTGTCTATACTCACATTTACTGTTAACGACCCTGCAATAGCTGGTACGAAGAATAGAAACACTGTAACTATCCACAAAATCGATAACAATCTTTTTAACCTCTTATTCAACAGGACTTCCCCCTTTGCTTTTTGTTTGTTACAGAGTGGGAAAGAAAAATCCCCATAAATTTCCTTTCCCACTCTGCTAAAAATTTTTCTTTGCCAAAACAATGTTATTTAAACGACGCCACATTAGATAAGTAATTCTTGCTTTTCAAACTATCAACAACATAAGCTTTCACAATAGGGCTATTGACATTGCTAATTCTCAGTCCAGCTTTGTAGGTTATAGATTTTCCAGCTGCAATTGTTATTTTCTTCCCTGCATATGAAATCATCTTTCCTGCCGAATCAAATACTCCAACAACTACAACACCATTTCTTGTAAGTCCGGTATTATTCTTAACGCTTACTGTAACCACTATATCCTTATTGGAACCTATTGTGCTCAAGGCTACACCTGCCATATTATTAACCTGAATAACCTGCACACTAAATGCATTAGCCCCCCAGTCTATTTCATATACAACCTTGAATGTTGTCACTCGAACATTTCCACCCTCATCTATTACAACCAGCTCTAATGTGTTTTCTCCCTCTACAAGTGAATATTCAAAGCTAAACTCCTTGTTTGCATCCACACTTTGCTCTCCCAAAACTTCGCCGTTTCGTTTAAATGTCACCGTTCCATTTTTGCTTATCTTAGCCTTGACAGTTACTGTTGGTTTTGTTGTTTTTGAAGGTGGTGCTTGAATTACTGTTATCTCTGGTGCGTAGTTTACAAAATCAACGTTCAAAACTTTAACAACACTGTCGCCATCTTTTGTAGCAATAATTACAATGTTGTTTATACCGTCAGACAATACAACTGGAATAGTTATCTGAGTGTTTGCTTTGTACGACGGATTACTGTAAACAACCTCATTCCCTTTCTTGACTGTTAATTCACAATCTGAATCAGCACTCAGTTTTACAGTATAGTTTATCTTAGTTGTGGAATCCTTCTGCGGATTATCAACGTAAACTTTAACAGGATCATAAATGGTATCAATGAAACTGTCTGCGTCCCAGCCGTCAAAAACATTTTCTTTTGTATAAACTTGGGCCATGACATCGTCAAGCTGAGGCCTGTACTCGTTTATTTTTGCTCCAGGTCCATAATTCTTGTATTCATAGAATCTCTCATTTTGTGGATAGAACCATATTGTGTTACCAGAGCTATCAGTCGAGCTCATTGCTGTCCAACCTTCATCTTTTATGTGCTCTCCCAAATAAGATTCTCTAATAACAACATTTACCCATCGATTCGGATCAGCGCTTGGATGCCATGGTCTTCCTAAATATACTGAATTAGCAACTGTTATATTAGACAAGAATTTACTGTTTATAAACAAGAAACCAAAATTATCAGATTTTCTTGTTGAAGCTGCTGTAATATAACCTTTTGGTGTTATGCCTGCTCTGTCAACCGAGAATATGGTGCTATTTTCAAACACTGCTTGGGCAGCACCAAATATAAAGTCAACATCACCTTCGATGTAACAATCCTTAAAATATTGTCTTCCTGCATCTGCATACAAAGTATCCTGATTGCCTATAAATCTACAGTTCTTGAATACCATCTTGTCAGCTGTAGATTTTACAGCAACAGCTTGTTTGCTTGAAATTGGCTGGTTCTCATCAAAAGCATTTTCAAATGTGATGTTCTCTGCAGTGAAGTTAATAGCACCACTGTTGATAGTCACACTTGCACTTCCAGATGTTCCATATGTGCCAGAACCATCTGGTTTGGGCGTGCCTGCTGCAACATCATAAGTCAAAATTGTGGTAAATGGATCTTCACCAATCAAGCTAATATTTGGTGAGTTAATAGTTATCTTCTCATAATATCTGCCACTCTTTATAAAGATTATGACTCTCTTGGTGTTATTTGAAGGTACACTGTTTACTGCTGCCTGAACTGTCTTAAATATCTTGACTCCATTAATTGTATCTCCATCGTTTCCTGTATAATTCTTGTCTACCATAATGTCAAAATTAGCAAGGTATATAACATCAAAGTTTTCTGTTGTTGTATTGCCACTAAAATCCTTAATTATTATTTCTATCTTGTTTCTTCCCTTTTCAAAGTCGATATTGAAGGTAACCGGGCTATTTGCCTTTACATAATCATTTTGATATACAACCATGTTGTTCTGCATGATGGTAAGATATCCATCCTCATTTGACGAAAGCACCAGGCTGTATGCACTGCTGAGCACTGTTGGCTGTGGCTTTGATACCCAGCTTATAACTGGCTTTTGATTATCGTATACAACGTTTAAAACAATCTGCTTTGACTTTGAACCATCTACTGTCTGTAGGTTTACAAAAATTGTATTGTTGCCACTTACAAGCTGTACTGGTACTTCAAACTCAGTTTGTCCACTCACCTCTACATTCTTGGTATCTGTGCTTGATGCATTTGTTACTGTTATCTTTCCATCGATGCTTGCATATCCTTTTATTTTGTATTCTCCAACGTTTGTATAATCATTCTCAGGATTATATATCTCTATAAAGTTATCCGAAGTTGTTAAGCTTATATTTGAAAACTTTGCTATGTTATAGTTGTAAATCTGATTTGTCGCCTGAGCAGAATCTACTGCAAATCCTATATAGTACTCATCGCCTATGTTGAGTGTGTATCTGCCAATCACATTCCATGTCTGACCATCAAGTGAATATGCTGCCTCCACAACAGAACCACTTTTCTTTATTTTCAACCATGATACATCTATATTTACAACCGTGTTCGGCGTACTTGCATCAACATCACCAGTATTTGCCATTGATGCATTCGCCACCTGTCTTGCAATAAATCTTACCGCTGTCGGATTGGTCAGCTTGTCAGCTTTTACATATGACTTTGCTACATACGCAGCAACTGCTCCAGGGTCAAGCGAGCTTCTAATCATCAAACCTGCAAATGCGTTGTGGTCTACCTTTTCCATATAGTCTATTTTCGCAATGAGTTCTGCATCTCCATATACTTTTCTGTACACATATCCAAATGTATCTGTTGAACCACCTATTTTACCGTTCGCTTTAAGTGTTAATGTTCCACTACTATCAAGTGATGCACTTGTCTTTATAGCAGGAGTTCCTATATCTGCAATTTTCCATGGCAATTTTACTTTAGGACCATTTGCAAATACCCTCACTGCCGTTGATTGGGTTGAAAGTCCATTAGAGTCGTAAGCTACTGCTACTAAATAGTGTGTGCCCTCTTCAATTGCACCTATGGTGTACGAATATGGTTCTGTCAAATCTTCTCCTATCTTTATTCCATTGTCATAGAATACTACCTTTGCTATTTTTGTTCCTCCAAACGCCTTTGCTCTTGCTTCAATCTTCACAGCTGAGCCTGCATCAACAAGTGCATTGTAGCTTGGATTAATTATCTGCACTTCTGGATTTTGTGGTGCATAGTTCATATCAACAAGTGAATTGAGGTAATTCTCAAGATTTGTGTATCCATTGCCAAACTTATACCCATTCCTGTCACTTGGATCATTAGGATTCAACCCATTTGTTATCTCCCAGTTATCTGGCATACCGTCATGGTCAGTATCCTGCGGCGCCTGCGCTGACTGCAGTTCCGGGTACCCTCCAACTTCTGCCTCTGTGTTGATAAATCTCCCCAAACCATTCTTTACTTCATTGACAAGTCTTGCATCAACTGCATCTCTCTTTGGATACACCGCTCCAGCCTTTGTTAATACCTCTTGATATGCTGTCTGAGCATCCTGAACTGTTACACTTCCAGGTATATCAACAGGTTCTGTCAATTTTGTGTATGTCCCACTTGCAATTATTCCAGCTTCATTATTTGTAGTTACTTCGTTGTTCCCTTCAAGGATATTTCCTGATACATACCACGATGATGGATAGCCGTTAGGTGTTGGATTTGCTATTCTTGACTTCACACTGTCCTGAGTACCAGGACCTGGCTTATAGTAGTTGTTTATAAGGCTCAAAGTTGTATTTTCTCCGCCGTATGTGTTGTTAAATCCCCAATTGTAGATAACGTTGTTTATAAATTCTACCTTTGCTTCTGGGATTGGAGCACTACCAACATTCACACGTGGAAGTCTGCTTGTGTGGCTCATCAAAAGGTTGTGATGCCAAGTCGCATTGTATCCACCCCAGATACCACCATAACCATGTCTTCCTTTCCAGTGTCCTGACATTGTCAAACTCTCTGCTGCTATACTCCATTGAACTGTCAGATTCTCAACTCTGTATATAGACAGCGTTTCATCTACCGACCAGCTGAACGAGCAATGGTCTATAATAATGTTTTTGCTTCCACCAAAGCTTGTAAGTGCATCAGGTTCAGAATTAATATTTGCACTTCCGGGTCTAAATCTCATATATCTTATTATAATATTGTTACCTGTGATTCTCACACCATAGTCAGCAACGCATATACCATCACCTGGAGCTGTTTGCCCAGCTATTGTGATATTAGAACCACTAATCACAAGCTCTGATTTTAAATGAACTGTTCCAGAAACTCTAAATACTATTGTTACATTGCTAAGCTTAACTCCATCTCTCAATGAACCAGGACCACTGTCATTTAAATTTGTGACTTCATAAACATCCCCACCACGTCCACCTGTTGTGTACATTCCTGCACCTTCAGCACCAGGAAAAGCAGGTACTAAATTTTCAGCTCTTGTTATTAAATTAAAAGGCAATAAACTCAACAAAAATGTGACTAAAACAAATAAACTTAGCAATCTTTTTCTCACATCAGTTTACCCCCTTTTTTGATTTGCCCCAGTAGATTCTTTGAATAATTTACACAAGCAGAGGAAGATAAAATTTTTCTTCCTCCGCCCATAAAAAAGAGATTAAGAAATTATTTAAGAACAATCACAGATGAAAGTGGAATCATTCCTTCTAACGAGTTCCATATGAACGCTTTTATTTTTACACCATTAATATTTGAAGGCAGCTGAATACCACACAAAAGTTCTTCTGTAGAATTAGGCAAGACAGTATCATATGAGATACTATATCCTATCATCTGATTCGCACTATTGTAATATGCAATTACAATAGCTATATCTTTGCTTATATTTAACTTGTTTTCTGCTTTTGCAAGAACGTTTATTAAGGCATTTTCTGTTAAGCTTGTAATTGGATTTTCATAGTCATCAACAAAACTTATATTTTTAACTATATATTCATAAACTGTTGTCCACTGGTATGCGGCTATATTACCAGACCTATCCTTTGCTGTTAGTGATATAGTATTACTCCCCTCACTTAGAGTAACTACCAGTTCTTTATCTTGTAATGCTGGACAATATACATTATCTAAAACAGATTGTTCATTTACTTTTATACTTACATAAATGTCCTCATCACACACAAACTTTATAATGCTCGAAGGGATTTCATTTTCGTATTCAACCGGAGTTTGTTTAAATGTAATCTTAGGAGAGGTAGAGTCATATACAATTCTTATAAGTCTATTTGAAACATATCCATCAGCAGATATACCTGAAAACTCTATCAAATTTTCGCCTTCCTTAAGATTAACAGTTATGCTAAAATCCCTATCTTGGTTAACAGTATCATATGTAGCAACAACTTCATCAGCCATCTTAATTGTAACTGATGCACCAGTAAATATCTTGCCTTTAATGTTATATAGTGGTCTATTAGTATAAACAATGTCTTCAGAATCAATGGAGAATAGCTGTTTTTTCATTAAAACGAAATAAAATACACAACCGCTACTTACACCTTGAGAACCAAGTTCAACCAACGAACCTTTACTAAAAGACTTTTTGTAGAGCAAATAGGTTACTTGAGGATTTGTTCCATTATCAATTATTTTGTATTCTGTAAGTTTCCAAGAACTCAAGAAGGCCGGTACCTGATTAGATGTATAAAGTCTCGAATCCAGTGCAACATATACATCAACATCCTCTGTTACTGTAAAGCTTGCTATCACCAGCGTCGCATTGTACGACCTCGAAAGATTTGCTGTGCTTATCCAGTATGCGCCTTCTAATACCGTCGGCATTGAAACTACCGCATAATCCCTGTCACCAAATATCTTGCTGCCCACCTGCAAATTGTACTGCAGCGACCAGTTTGCTGCATTGTCCTGATCATAAACTACTAAGTTTGTGACATAATGCGGTGGCAGTATCGGCATTGCTGACATCTCTTGAGCATTGCTGCTTGTCCCACTATTGTTGCTTGCATTCATAGAAATATAATACGTCAGCCCTTCAAGCTTTTTAAATGTATATGAATAGCTTGAACTGCCATCATCATAAACTGTGGCACTCACTGTGTAGTTCTTCGAACTCTTGCCCAAAAAGATTGTATACTTCTCTGCATCCTCTACCCTGTTCCATTTTATTGTTAGCTCAAGTACTCCCGGTATTACCTCAAAAGTCGGAACTGCAGGTATCGGATATGGGGTTATAACAACCTCGTCAGAACCTTCACTAAGCCCTACATTATTTCCAGCGTATAGCCTTAAATAATAAGGCTTTTTGTTAACAAGATTTTCAAACTTGCACTCATAGGTCTGATTTGGCAAACCATTGTCATTTATTATCTTCCAGTTTGTATAGTTGTTTGACTCCTCTCCTATATAAACAACATAATACGTCGCTTTCGAAACTGTCTTCCACTTTATTGACACCCATCCATCACTGTACGCAGTCTGCAATACTGTTGGTTTTGGTGGAGGCGTGGGTTTTTCTGGAATTACCGTTATTACATCTGATTCGACTGCACCATATTCATTCTTTGCCCTCACCTTTACATAGTACTGTTTGCCATTGGTAAGTCTATCAATCGTGAAAAATGCGTTACCTTGAACTACTAAAAGCCCCTCACTTTCCTCTGTAAGACCGCTACCCACAGTGCTGAAATTTGAACCATCTTCCGAAATCAAAACATCATATGAAGCAACATTTCTGTCAAAATTCCACATAAGCTTTGCTTTAGAGTCGTCACTCTCCACTGTAAGCTGAGGTTTTTGAGGAATATTAAAGATATCTGTCAGATTCTGTGGAGCGGTTGTGGTGTCTGCCGTACCTTCCTTAATCCTCACAAAACTTGTCTGAAGAGTAGCAGGACTCCCATTGCTTCCCTGAATGGCAACGCCAACACCTACATAGAGAGTAGAATTTAAGACACCAGCATCGCTTCGGGAACCTATTGGTCCATACCAAGTTATAGTTCCATTACTGCTGTTAACTTCTCCATAATAGACTGCTATGTTTGTTGAAGATGATCTTACAATTTTCAAAACACATGGGAACGATATTGCACTTCGCGTAGAAGAACCGGCAGTACTTCCAAATCTTCTCTGAGCCTTCAAATCCCACTTGGTAGCACTTGCACTATTGTATTCTACCAATGCAGCGTAATAAGTGTCCTGAATATCAAGCCCATTTCTTACTATTAACCCTCCGCGTGGATAGTTTGAATTGGCTGAAGTAAAAGAAATTGGGTTTGTGATGTAAACGTATGCCGTGAAAACGGTGTTTGATATAGTAGTATAAACAAACGGAAAATAATCAACTGTGGTCGAAGTTTGAGTAGATGTCCTGTTGATTTCTCCTTTTGTGCAGCTAACCGTAACTTTTCCTGTTTCATGGTCAAAAGCAGCAACAGGATTTTCTGGTTGATAAGTGCTATTGCCTATTACTGTATAGCCCCACGAAACCGGCCATTGCCCAGCCAATGCTTTTTCATGCAGTACTGTCCCAAAACCCAAAAGAATATTTACAAATAACAAAATCGCAATAACTAAATTTAGTATCCTTTTTCTCTTCATCACTTGACCTCCTTCATATTTGTTAATTTGTTATTAACTGTAAAATTTTAAATTATTGTTTACTCACCTCCCCTTTTTATGGGATAATATTAAATGGGCATTAATATTTATCGAATTTTTTATATTACTGGCATAATCGTCATGCTACTTGGGGTTAGAGAAGCAGCGAAAATGACTTTCCATCTCTAACCCCTAACTTTTACTTTTTGCTAATCAGTAATAACCTTGTTTGTATTATTTAGACTCAAAATCTTAGAATAATCTGCTGTATCATTTGCCCTGCATCTGTAAAACTCTACATTTTCACAATTGTTAAGTTCAAAAGCAGCACCTTCCTGGTTCATCACAGAAACATTCATGAATCTAATGTTTTTAACAGTATTTATAACAAACCCTCTTTTTGCCATAGGCTCTAAATAGCTCATCATGGCAGGAAGTTCAGGTTCAGGGTTTTGTGCCATCTCAACTGTGACATTCGAAAATACAACATCTTCAATTGGCATCTCTGTAAGACCATATAAAAACCCTGCTGCTGCCCTTGCCTCTCTTACAACCACATCGCTTATATAAATCCTCCTTACAATTGGGGTCGATTCATCAACAGGATAAGGAGATTTGTCCCAAACTCTCTTTTCTTTTCCGCCCTTGCCGCAGTGATAATACATATAAAACGCAAACGGACACATCACATTTTTCATCACAATGTTCGAAACTCTTATATCCTCAACAGCTCCTCCACGACCTCTTCTTGTCTTTATTCTTATTCCTCTGTCTGTGCCCTCAAAAATGCAGTTTGAGATGACAACATTTCTAACACCACCGCTCATCTCACTTCCAATAACAACTCCGCCATGTCCGTGAGCCATTATACAATTTGTTATTGTAATATTCTCACAAGGTATTCTTTCTTTACAGTCTTCCGTCCCAGACTTTAATGTCACACAATCGTCTCCCACGTCTATGTAGCAGTTTGATATCCTGACGCCCTTGCACGACTCTGGGTTAATTCCATCTGTGTTTGGTGAATCATAAGGATTTTGAATCTTTATATTGTGAACAGTGACGTTCTGGCATTCTATTGGATTTACCGTCCAGCTTGGAGAGTTTATAATCTTTATTCCTTCGATAGTAACGTTGTTGCACCTGTAAAAACAGATAGAACGAGGTCTTGGATATTTTAACTCTTTATTTCTGTGAAGACGCCACCACTTTTCGCCCTGTCCATCAATTGTGCCAAATCCAACTACTGCAACGTTTTCAGCATTTTCAGCATATATCAAAGGAGAATAAACCTGCATTTCTTCGCCTTCCCAGCGGGTATATACAAGTGGATAGTCCTCTTCATCCTGTGAAAATTTCAGCACAGCCCCGCTCTCAATGTAAAGTGTCATGTTGCTTTTAAGATGCAGAGCACCTATATGATAAATACCAGCAGGAACATAAACTGTTCCACCACCGTTTCTTTCACATACCTCAACTGCTTTTTTAAATGCTTCAGTGTCTTTATCTACTCCATTTCCTTTTGCTCCGAAATCACAAACATTATAAAACATTTTAAACTTTTGCCCTCCTGTTTAACTTTAATCTTTCTGTTAAAAAAGTCTTTCTACCCATGCCGAAGCTTTCAAAAACGCTCCAACACCTTTTAAATCATCTGTTTTTATTGGCTCACTGATGTAATATTCATATGAACCATCTCTGTACGGATTTCCACCAAGCCCTGCAACCATACAAACTCCATTTAAACTCAAATGTCCATTTTGGTCTTTTTCCAAGAATCTATAAATTGTTCCTTCATACGCCCTTTCTAATGCATCTAAGTACTTTGAAGAAAGATATCCATTGTGGATGCCTTTTGCAAGTGCATATACAAACATACATGATGCCGAAGCTTCAGGATAGTTACCACTTCTCCCAATACAGTTTACAACTTGATACCAAACACCTGTGTCAGGGTCTTGATACTTTAAAATGGCATCCATAAGCTGCCTGAAAATAGCTAAAATGGCGTCTCTTGATTGGTGATTCTTTGGAAGAAAATCAAGAACATCTACTATTGCCATTGCAAACCAGCCAAGAGCTCTCCCCCAAAAGTTGGGTGAACAACCTGTAACTTTGTTAGCCCATTTTTGCTGTCTGCTTTCATCCCAGCCGTGATAATGAAGACCCGTCACTGGGTCTTTAGTATGTTTTGCACAAAGAATAACCTGTCTTGCAACATCATCGAATATCTCTTCAGCCTCATCTTTTCCTATTAAAGTTGCATATTCGGCATAAAATGGTGAACCCATATATATTCCATCAAGCCACATCTGGTGCGGGTATATCTTTTTGTGCCAAAATCCTCCTTCGGCCGTTCTTGGATGAGTCTTAAGCTGTTCTCTTAAAAGCTGAGCTGCTTTTTTGTACTTTTCTTCGCCTGTCCTTCTGTACAAAAATAATATTGCTTTGCCATTGTTTATATGGTCTATGTTGTACTCATCAAGAGAATATTTTTTTATACTTCCATCTTCTTGGACAAAATAGTCTATATTTTTCTTTACGTATTCAAAATATTTCTCATCCTTGGTGTTTTCATAAATGTATTCTAAGCCTTTGAACACAACACCATAGTCATATTGCCATTTATCAATAAGCTCTGGAAACTTAAAAAGTACACTCTCTGCCATTTTGACAGAGTAGTTCTCTTTTGCAAGCTGTTTCAATTTTTGCATATAACTCACGTCCTTCCTTTGCAGATAGGTAAAAAGTAATAGCCAGAATTAAAATATCATTTAGCCTTTTGCATTATATATTGTGCATATTCGATAAATCATTTTACAGTACTATATTTTAATTTGAAAATCAATTGATTTCATCAAGAAAATATTAATGTTGACATGAAAATATTAACATGTAATTAAAACATGAGCTCTTAAAACATGCAAGGAAAATTTTAAACTTATATTGACAATTTTAATGATAGACCATCATTTTTTTAGAATCCTATCTCAAAAGGAACAATGATAATATTTATACGTCCTTCAAATTTCATTCCATGGTTGATAATGGTTATATAGTTGCACATCCTAGATTTTATTTGACAGTCCATGCAGTACCCCGTTTCAACACATGGTGTTTTGTGATTATTCCTTTTAGAGTTCATAGGCGCAATCTTTTTTAACCTTTTAAACGCCTCATCAAGGTCTTCTACAACTTTGTTAACCCCAGCAACAATTATTACTTTTTTTGGCCCAAATATCATAGCAGATACTCTGTTGCCTGAACAATCAACATTAACAAGCTCACCATTTTTTGTTATCGCATTTGTTGAAGTTACAAGTACATCTGCCAAAAGCGATTGTCTCAAAAGTTCTATCCTTTCTTCAGCACTCATCGGTTTGTATCTGTCAAAAAGCTTATATGGACCGTTTCTGAATATTTCAATAAGCCCAAGCTCTTCTATTGTAACAGAACCCCCGAGGGCAATACTTGAACCCTCGGGGATAAGCTCTAAAACTTTATTTTTTGCATCTTCCAAGGTTGGCACATAAAATGCATTATATTTTTTTCTATTTAGCCTTTCAACAATGTCTTTTGCAATCAGTTCATTGCGCCATACTTTATATTGGTTCATGTTAATAACCCTCCAAAAAAATTAAGTTACCTTGCAAGCCAGCCACCATCTACATTTAAAATACAGCCATTTACATACCCAGACGCATCTGATGCCAAGAACACAACAGCACCCTGCAAATCTTCAGGTGTGCCCCATCTTCCAGCAGGTATTCTTGACAATATCTCAGCGCTTCTTTGTGGGTCTTCACGGAGCTGTTGTGTATTGTTTGTTGCCATGTATCCAGGTGCAATAGCATTGACGTTTATGTTGTACTTTGCCCACTCATTAGCAAGCGCTTTTGTGATGCCTGCAACACCGCTTTTGCTTGCTGTGTATGATGGAACTCTAATTCCGCCCTGGAATGAAAGCATGGATGCAATGTTTATTATCTTTCCGCCTGTTCCTTGCTTGATGAACTGTCTTGCTGCTGCCTGGCAGAAGAAAAATACTGTCTTGAGATTAATTGCAAGCACATCGTCCCAGTCCTTTTCAGTAAAATCAATAGCATCGCATCTTCTAATAATTCCTGCATTATTCACTAAAATGTCAAGCTTGCCAAATTCTTGAATTGTTTTCTCAATAATCATATTAATTGGTTCGATTGTCATTAAGTTTGCCTGAATCTCCAAAAACCTTCTTCCAATTGACTCTATTTTCTGTTTTGTCTCTGTACATGGGACATAATCAACACCAACAATATCAGCTCCAGCCTCTGCCAGTGCAATTGCCATCCCCTGGCCCAAACCAGTTGATGCACCTGTTACAATCGCAACTTTGCCATCAAGCCTGAATTTATCAAGTATCATATCAAAAACACCTCCATTTTATTTTTGAGATTTTATTTCAATTCCTTCATAGGAACAGGATTAACATCTGAGTATGATTGATTTTCACCTGCCATTGCCCAGATGAATGTGTAGTTTTTAGTTCCAACACCTGAGTGTATCGACCAGCTCGGGCTGATTACCGCCTGTTCGTTTCTCACAATAATATGTCTTGTCTCCTGCGGCTCTCCCATAAGATGTAATACAAACGCATCTTCAGGCATGTCAAAATAGAAGTAAACTTCCATCCTCCTGTCATGCAAATGGCAGGGCATAGTGTTCCATACATTGTTCGGCTCTAAAATGGTCATTCCCATTACAAGCTGGCAACTTTTTACCCCGTCTGGATGGATGTATTTGTAGATTGTCCTTTCATTTGACTCAGAAATCGAACCAAGATGAGTTGCCTCAGTTTGCTTGATATCAATTTTTTCTATCGGATACTGTTTATGTGCAGGTGTTGAAACAAAGTAGAACTTGGCAGGATTTGAAGGGTCATCGCTCCCAAATTCAAGCTTTTTGGTGGACATTCCAACATAAAGCCCATCTTTCTTGTCAAGTTCAAACTTCTGTCCATCAGCTATGATATACCCTTTGCTGCCTATGTTGATTATCCCAATCTCTCTTCTTTCAAGAAAATACTGAGCACCAATCTCTTTGCCATCTTCCAAGACCAAAACTTCCACTGTTGGCACAGCACCACCAACAATTACTCTATCAACATGAGTGTAGACCATATTGATTTTCCCATATTCAAACAAGTTTTCAATCAAAAACTCTTTTCTTATCTGCTCTGTGGTAAGAGTCTTAAACTGGCTTGGATGCATTGCAAACCGAACTTCCATCTTATACATAACCCTCCCTTGGTTTATCTTTTCATCATACCAGAACTATCTTGCGAAAGCGCCTGTTTTATTTCATCCTCAGTCACAATCAAACTGTCGCCTTCAACTGTATGTTTTAGAGCGCACATGTATGTTGCCACCTCAAGCATCTGACTGCTTTTAAGCCCTCTTAAAATGCTATATAGCACACCTGCGGTGAAAGCGTCACCTGCCCCCACCCTGTCGACAACTTCTATTTCACGTTTTTCTGAAAATACAATGTTGCCATTTTCATCTTTTGTATAAGCAAAAAAGATGTTTTTAGAAGCAGAGAGACTTCTTCTTGCAGCAAGAACTATTCTCTCCAAGTTTTGGTATTTTGTTTGCAACCTTTCAAACAAAACCTTTTGACCATCAAAAGTCAGGTCAATGCCTTCAAAATATTTTTCTTCCATATCAATCTTTAAAACTCTTCTTACATGCTCTTCGTTTGTAATTAAAATGTCCACATACGGCATAAGATCTGAAATCACTTCATTTGCTCTATCATAGCTCCACAGTTTTGATCTATAATTGATGTCAAACGCCACCTTTGCACCTGCATTTTTTGCAGTTTTAAAAGCCATCTTTAGCTGGTCAAGCACATTTTGTGATAAAGCAGCAGTGATTCCTGTTGAGAAAAATATCTTGGTCTTTCCTAAAATGTCCTCCCAGGCGATATCCCCAGACTGTATATCATTTATGGCAGAGTCTGCTCTGTCGTACACAACAGAAGATGCTCTCTGCCCCACTCCTTTTTCAAGAAAGTAAATTCCAAGCCTTCTGCCTTTTCTTTTTATATAACTTGTGTCAACTCCATATCTTCTCAAAAAGTTTATAGTAGCATCTCCAAGAGGATTTTGCGGAAGAAGTGTTACATAACTTGTCTTTACTCCGATGTTCGAAAGAGCAACAACAACATTTGCTTCAGCCCCGCCAAAATTGATGTCAAAACTTGTCGCCTGCACAATCCTCTGATACCCAGGCGGTGAGAGTCTTAGCATTATCTCACCAAAACTTGTTACCTCAAACATCTTTCCTATACCTTCCCCTTTGCCATCTTTATCTTTTCAACAAACTGTCTGCATACCTCTTCCACTTTGCTAAAGTCTCCATCCTTTGCATACTTTGCTATATTGCTGCCAACACCTACTGCAAAAGCGCCTGCTTTTATCCATTCATCAACATTGTCAAGATCAACGCCGCCTGTTGGCATAAGCCTTGCCTGTGGGATTGGTCCTTTGTAAGCTTTTATAATCTTTGGCCCAAAAAGCTCTCCTGGGAAAATCTTTATAACGTCTGCACCACACTCTAATGCTTCCACAACCTCTTTAATTGTCATAGCACCAGGCATTGAAGCTATCCTGTATCTGTTACAAAGTTTTACCATTTCAGGATTAAGATATGGGCTTACAACAAACTTTGCACCCGCCAAGATTGCAATTCGTGCTGTTTCGCTGTCAAGGACTGTCCCTGCACCAATTATTATTTCATCTTCAGAGTATGTTTTTGTAAGATGTCTTATTATCTCATCTGCACCTGGAACTGTAAAGGTAATCTCAATTGCGCTGGCACCACCTTTTATACATGCCTCTGTAATCTTGAGAGCCTTTTCTTTCGACTCAGCCCTTACAACAACCACAAGCCCATTGTCATTTATCCTTTGCAGTACCTGTTCCTTTTCCATCCTATTGCATCTCCTTTCCTTGATAATCTTTTTTTCCCTCGACATACCCAAGCCTGTGAGAAATCTTCTTTGCAGTCTCCACAACCTTTTGCGCTATTTCTTCATCTTTGTGAGGTGGCAACACACTCGTTGGTGCTGAAATGCTAATGGCAGCAATCATCTCCCCTCTATAGTCATATATGGGTGCGGCAATACACCTCACACCTTCTTGCAACTCTTCATTGTCAACTGCAAAGCCTCTATTTCGTGCAAATCTTATCTCATCAATAAGCTTTTCTACATTTGTGATAGTATTATTTGTATATTGCTGCAAAGAAATTGTAGATAGTATCTTTTCAACTTCTTCATCTGAAAACTTGCTAAGCATCACTTTCCCAAGCGCTGTGCAGTATGCAGGAACTCTTTTGCCAATTGAGGAGTAAAGCCTTATTGAGTTTACCTGTTCAATTTTGTCAATGTACACAACATCACTACCGTCAAGAATTGCCAAGTGTACAGTGACGTTTAACATAGCCACAAGCTCACGCAAAAACGGATGTGCTTCGGTTCTGAGCTCAATGTTGTTAAGATAAAGACTCGAAATCTCAACAAACTTTACACCAAGTTTGTAGCGCAAGGTCTGAGGGTCTTTTTGAACATACCCTCTGCTAAGTAGTGTTTGCAAAATTCTGTGGACGGTAGTCTTGTGAAGAGAAAGTTTTTGGGAAAGCTGAGTGACAGAAAGCCCTTTTGGCTCAACAGCTAAAAGCTCGATTATTTCAAATGCTCTTTCAATTGATTGAATAAAATTTTGCGCCATATTATACTCTCCTGTTTCGTATTGTGAAACACTGTTGCGTATTATTCATAAAAATATTATAGCATTATTTTCTGTCTTTTAAAACAATCAATTTTGCAGACTTAAATATCCCCCTGCGGGAATAATCTCACTCCCGCAGGGAAATATTTTCTCAAAACCCAATCTCCTATTGCTTATTATTTAAAACCTCTTTATTGACAAGTGTTCTTGGAACTCTTCCTTCAATGAAATCTACTATATTGTTTGCTGCAAGCATTGCCATGTCAAGCCTTGACTCTTCTGTCGCAGAACCAATATGAGGAAGCATTACAACATTGTCAAGTGTAGCCAGCTCAGGCTCAAACTCTGGCTCTCTCTCATACACATCAAGCCCTGCAGCATAAATTTTCTTTTCTTTTAATGCTTTAACTAAAGCCTTTTCATCTACAATTGGCCCGCGTGCTGTGTTAATTAAAATTGCCGACGGTTTCATGAGAGAAAATTCTCTTTCGCCAATTAAATGCCTTGTCTGTGGTGTGAGCGGCACATGGATTGATATAAAATCTGCTTCTTTCAAAAGCTCATCTAATGCTACATACTGAGCACCCGTTTCCTTTTCAAAGCTTTCTTTTCTTTCAAAGTCATAGTACAAAATCTTCATGTTAAACCCTTTTGACATTCTTGCAAAAGCCTGGCCAATCCTGCCAGCACCAATTACACCAAGTGTCTTGCCTGTCACGCCCTTGCCTAAAAAGAGCATCGGACCCCAACCTTTGTAATGTCCGCCTCTCATGAACTTGTCAGCTTCAACTATTCTTCTTGCCGCAGCAAACAAAAGCGCCCATGCCAGCTCAGCTGTTGCGTTTGTAAGAACATCAGGTGTGTTTGTGACATAAACACCTCTTCTTGTTGCCTCTTCAACATCTATGTTATCATAACCCACTGCATAGTTTGCAACAATCTTGACATTTGGTGCATGGTCGAAAAATTCTTTGTCAACTTTGTCAACAAGCTGGGTTAAAACTGCATCTTTGTCTTTTATTGCTGACAAAAGCTCATCTCTTGTCATTGGTCTGTCGTGTGGGTTTATCTCAACCTCACCATACTTTTTCAAAAGTTCAATCGCAGGTTCCATTATTCTTCTTGTTACAAGTATCTTCATATAAAGCTCCCTCCTAAAAAATTATGAATCGTATGTGAAATTTTTATCATTTGTTTTATCAAACTACCTTTATAATCTTGCCCATGCCTCATTTAATACTCGTTTTGAGCTTGCAAGAACAATCTTTGGGTCTTGTCCTGCCATAGGTGTTACTTCAAAACTCAAAATTGGTCTTTTTACCGGGTCCATAAATCCTATTTCTTTTAATACTCTCAAAAACTCAATAACCTCTTCAACGTCATTTTCGCCGCCTTCTATTCCAAACATCGGATGCTTGTCACCATATGCAGGGTGGCTTGGGTCTTTCACAACCGCATTTCCAATATGAACATGTGTAAGATAATCTTTTACTGGCAGGAGCGCTTGCTCTGCTGTCTCTCTTGTAAGTGGCAGATGGCTAAGGTCAACAATCAAACCAAAATTATCATATTCTTTTTTGATTCTCTCTGCAAATTTTGCCGCAAGCTCTGCAGGTCCAATCAAGCTCTTTTTATCTATATCAAAATCGAATACCTCAAGTTCAATTATAAAATTGCCTTTTGACTTTGCATAGTCGCAAAGCTGCAAAGTTGTATCAACCAATGCTTCAAATGCCTCTTCTTTTCTTGCTTCATCATACTGCCTTGACAAAAATCCAAGTCCTTGAGCCCCAAGCTCAATCGCCTCATCAATTCTCTCTTTCAAAAAGTTTATGACCTGCTTTCTTTTTTCTGGGTCCAAATCATTCGGATTTTGACCAGTTCTAAGAAGAGTCGGCTGTGCACCATACGCAACCGCTACATGAGCATCCTTTAACATTTTTGCTACTCTTTTTCTTACCTCTGGGTCTTTTACCCATGTGATTTCTACTGCATCAAAGTAATCGTCTTCCAAGATTATTTTTAATGTCTCTTCAATTGGACCTTCGCCGCCAATTACATCCGGAAAAGACATAAAATGAATTGTTCCTATCTTAAAATACTTTTTAATTGGCTCGTTCATTTTTCACACCTCCAAAAATTTCTATCTATATAATGTTGTAACTGCCAAAGATTTTAAGCTTTTTAATAGCCTCTTGTTTTACAATCTCTCTTATCTTTTCAAATATTGCTGGGGTCAAATCTTCAGTTTGCTTTATAAACTCTGGAAGCTGAGCATTTACAGCAAGTGTCAGATCTGTAAATATGTTTACCTTGTTTATGCCATATTCTATACACTTTTTAAAATCCTCGTCAGAAAGACCAGACCCACCATGCAAAACTAAATAACAATCAACCCTTTTTCTGATTTCAGAAAGCCTCTCAAAATCAAGTTTAGGCTTACCTTTGTAAACACCATGTACTGTACCAATCGAAACAGCTAAAGCATCAACATTTGTTTTTTGTGCAAATTCCTCAGCTTCATTAGGTTTTGTATAAAACTCTGGATTTTTAAAGTCAAAATCTCCTCTACCAACAACTCCAAGCTCACCTTCAACGCTCACACCAACAGAGTGCGCTATCTCAACAATTTCCTTGGTTCTCTTTATATTCTCTTCAAATTGCAAACTTGACCCATCAAACATGACAGATGTAAACCCAGCCTTTATCGCTCTCATGATATTTTTCAGACTCTTTGCATGGTCAAGATGAACACACACTGGAACAGATGCTCTTTTCGCAAGGAAAATCATGACCTCTGCAATCATCTCAAAATCAAGCCTGTCAACAAACCTGTCAGCAACACCGATGATAATTGGGCACCTGAGCTGCTCTGCAGCATCAATAACTCCCTCATAAAAGTCAGCAGAAAGTCCGTTGAACATCCCCACACCAAATTTTTTTACTTTTGTATAGCTTAAAACCTCATTCAAATTTACAAGCAAAATAAAGACCTCCTAACCATCAATATTGAGAAAGTCTTGGATAAAGGTGAAAAACTGAATTGTAAAGCTGGTTGTATATTTCATACACTCTGTTATAAATCTCATGGTTTTTGCTATCTGGCTGGTACTCAAAAAGCACTTCTCTGTTTTCCTCAATCAAGCTTTCCCTTGCACCAATTGCATACGATGCAAGAAGCATTGCTCCTTTTGATGCTGCTTCCTGTACCTTTTCAACAACAACATTCTTCCCCAAAATATCAGCTTTAATTTTGTTCCAAACTCTACTCTTTGCGCCACCTCCCATAGAAACTATACTCTCAGCTTTAAGACCCATAGACTCTAAAATCTCAATGCACGCTCTTATCTCATATGAAATCCCTTCAAGCACAGCTCTTGCAATGTCCGCTCTTGAATGTGTCAGCGTAAGACCAAACAAAACTCCTTTTGCATCTGGGTTCCATCTTGTTGCGCGCGAACCCATGAAAAATGGTAAAAGCACAACACCATTTGCTCCAGGACTTGAACTTTCAGCTTCACTATCAATCAGCTCATAAACGTTTTCACCTTTTTCCTTCTCGCCCCTGTAAAAGTTATCTCTTATCCATCTTAAAATTGTGCCGCTTGTGTTTATCCCCTGCTCAATCAAGTAATGGTCTCTTAACACATGACAGGAACACACAACTCTCGGGTCAAGATTCTCTGGTACTCTGTTTGATGACATTGAAACATTCGTCGCAGTCCCTGTTGACTCCATAACACGGTTTCCTACAATCCCAGCACCTAATGCTTCTGAAGCCCTATCTCCACCACCACTTACAACTGGTATCCCACTTTTGAGCCCCAGGATTTTTGCAACATCTTCTTTCAAATACCCTATGACTTCATCTGCATAGCAAAGTCTGGGAAACTGAGTGGTTTTTATACCCACAAACTTAAATATATCTTCCCACCACTGTCTTTTGTTTATATCAAACATCATTGTTCTTGAGGCCAAGGAATGGTCTGTTGCAGCCTGACCTGTGAGCATATACCCAACAAACTCTTTTGGCTGCAGGAAAACATAAGCTTTTTGTAAAATCTCTGGCTGATGTTTTTTTAGCCACAAAAGTTTTGTTGCGGTAAACGTAGAGTCTGGAATTAAACCTGTGATTTTATGTATTGTTTCTTTCCCATACTGCCGTGAAATCTCTTCGGCTTCAAGCCGTGAACGCCTGTCCATCCATGAAATCGCTCTTGACAGAACATTTCCTTCCTTGTCAATTGGAACAACTGTCTCTCTTTGCGACGAAAGTCCAATTGCTACAATGCCATCTGCCCCCGCTGCCTGTGCTACTTCCTTGATACCTTCTACAGCTTCTTTCCACCAGTCAAGAGGGTCTTGTTCTGCCCACTCAATCTGAGGTGTATATGTGGGATACTCTCTGTTTGCTTTTGCCAAGATATTACCTTGCAGGTCAAACACCATCACCTTACAGGCAGTTGTTCCAATATCTATGGTAAGAATCTTTTCCATTTAAGGTTTGCCCCTTTCAACGTAAAAGTCTCCTCTTTAATCCTTTTGAGAAAGTTACACCACAGTTATCTTCACACCTTTTTGTCTGAAATTTTCTACAAGTTCATCGCTTATCTCACCTGCTGTGATAATTTCAGACACTTTGCTGAGGGTCGCAAATGAAACCATTGCATTTTTCCTGAACTTACTGCTGTCTGCAACAACTATTACATCTTTGCTACTATCTATCATTGCCCTTTTTACTTCTGCCTCAAAAACATCAGAGGTTGTAAGACCTTTTTCAAGAGAAATTCCACTTGTTCCTATAAAAGCTATATCAGCACTAAACTGTAAAAAAGCTTTCTGAGCTTCTGGGCCAACTGTCGAAAAGTTAGAATTTTTTACTTTGCCTCCAACCAGAAACAGGTTTATACTGTTATTTGTTATGAGCTCATTTACTATATTTATGCCATTGGTTATCACAGTTATGTGCTGAAAACTCTTTAGTTTTCTTGCTATCTGCTGTGTGGTTGTTCCTGTATCCAAAATTACAACCATACCTTCTTTTATTCTATTTATCGCCTCAAGTGCAATCCTTTCTTTTTCTTGGATAAACTCTTTTGAACGCTGGGAAATAGGTGGAACTATTGATACCCCTTCTTTTAAAATAGCCCCACCGTAATTTTTCTCGATTATCCCTTCCTGCTCAAGTTTTTTCAAATCTCTTCTTATTGTCTCGTCAGATACGTTGAAAATGTTGCAAAGCTCTGTGACAGTCACACTCTTTTTCTCCATCAATATCTCTTTAATTTTTTGCCTGCGCGTTGCCGAAAGCATCTCTCTTCATCACCTATTTCTTTATTGTGGATTTATGTGTCAGCTTATTAATATTCTACTCAATTTTTTGAGGAATTGCAATATAAAATTCAAAATGATTACACAAGATTGGTCAATCGCTTTTAAATGGAAAAATAAAAAAGCAGCATATGCCTGCTTTCTGATTTATTAATACAGCACTTGCTATATCTCTACTTTCCAATCTCCTAAAACATTTTCTTTTGTGTACATCTGCGCTTCTATTTCATCAAGTTGAGGTCTTTTGGGATTTTGTTTTGCACCAGGACCAAAATTTCTATATTCGAAAAATCTCTCATTTTCAGGGCAAAAGCCATGCATCTCACACCAGCCATCGGGATGAATGTGCTCATCCAAATAGCATTCCTTAAACACAACATTTGCCCACCTGTGAGGATCAGAAGAAGGATGCCATGGCCTTCCAAGATAGACACACTCTTTTTCTCTTATATTTATATTGGATATAAGCTTGCATCTTATAAACAAAAAACCATACTGGCTATCTGGTTTTGTACTTGCTGCTGTAACATAGCCTTTTATCTTTGTGTCTTCCCTGTCAAGAGAACATATCACACAATCCTCAAATACGGCTGTTGCCGCACCAAAAATGAAATCTACATCTCCCTCGATGTAGCATCTATAGTAATACTGTCTCCCAAAATCAGCATAAAGAGTGTCCTGAGTACTTTTAAAGACGCAATTGAAAAATATTAACCTGTCAGCCATCGCTTTTACTGCAACAGCCTGTCTGTGCTCAATTGGAACATTTCTATCAAAACCATTTTCAAATGTAATATTTTCAACAACAAAGTCCTCTCCAGATATTGTAAAAGTTGCAGTGTTTGAAGTGGATAAAATTTCTCCATTTTCTGCAGGAAGTCCTGCTGCCAAAGAATAAGTCACAATGGTTTTGTTTCTGTCCTCACCAATCAGCATTACCCTTGACGAATCAATATTTACTTTTTCTCTATAAATTCCATTTCTTATAAACACAGATTTATATAAAGAGTCTTTATTTCTGAGAATTTCAGCTAAACTTTTTAAACTTTTACAAAAAACTATCCCACCTGCAAAGTCTTTATCATCTCCAGCATAGTTTTGGTCAACTATTGCAAACGGTTTTTCCAGATACCTTATACTTTTATTCAAAACATACTTGTTACCTTCAAGATTTTCACCTTCAATCTGCAAGTTGTTTTTTCCTTCATTTAGCACAACAAGCTGGTCTAAAATCTCACCTTCTCTGATATATCTTTGTATTTGAATTTGTTTGTTGAGAAATATCTTTAAAAAAACATTTTCATCTGCCCTGACCAAAACTTTCATGTATTTGGACAAAGTAGCATCAGGAAGGTAGTTTTTCAAAGAAAACACTATCTTTTTCACCTCAGCATTTTTATTTGTTAAGAATTTTATAACTTTCCCTTTAGTTTTTTCAAGGTCAAAAAGCTAAGGAAAAGAAACTTTTATTTAGCTTTTGTAAAGTTTCTAAAAAAATTACACAAAATAAAAAAGACTGTCGCATCTTTTTGACAGTCTTTTTTTCTGAGATTAACTATTTATCCTTTCTCAAACGTAACAATCTTCTTCTTTTTTGAGCCTTCTTACAGCTACAATCTTGTTTCCTTTCTGGTTCTGCTTAACCTTCTCACAAAGTGATGCAACTATCATAAGCCCTCGACCAAATTCATATAAATCTTCTATCTCATCTTTTTCATCATATGGGGTGTACTCTTTAAATACCCTGTCAATGTCAAACCCTTCCCCTTCATCCTCAACAACAATGTAACTTAGCTTTTTGTCGACTACTCCAACCTTTACTTTTACAGACTTTGAACTGTCTTCTTTATTGCCATGGACAACAGCATTTATTAAAAGTTCATTCACAATAAGTTTGAATTCTAAAAGTTCATCAGCTGATATATTGGTTTCCCTTGTTAAAAATGACAGTATCTCTTTTTCTACTACTTTAACAAGCTGGAGATTACTTGTAAACACAAGCTGTAAAAATTTGTTCTCCATCTCCTCCACGCAACCTTCTTTCACAATTTTTTATAATATCCATCCTACAAAAATACCACAATCAATACCTCTTTTGTGCTCGAAAAATCTCTTCTACTTGATATATACCCTCAAATTCTCTACTTTACACACCCAAGTATTAAAACTCACCTATTCAGAAAGCTTATTTTCGCTTTTCTTCAAAGAATCTTTTTAAAAGACGACTGCACTCATCTTCGCATATTCCTCCTATCACTTCTACCTTATGATTCAAAAAAGGATTTTGTGAAAGATTAAAACAAGACTCAGCAGCACCCATCTTAAAATCCCTTACACCAAAGTAAAGTCTTTTTACTTTACTTAAAACTATTGCACTCATACACATTGGGCACGGTTCTTTTGTCACAAACATCTCGCAGTTTCTTAAGTCTTTTGTAGAAAGCTTTGATGTGGCGTCAATTATGGCAAGAATCTCAGCATGGTAAATAGCTTTTTTACTGTCATTTCTCTTGATGCTAATAATTTTACCATTTTTAACAACAGCTGCAGCAACTGGAATGTCATTTGAACGACTTGCATACTCTATCAAAGTTTTCATCACATTATATATATACATCAACTTATCACCTTTTTCTTTATCAATTTTTAACAAATTTTTTCGAATTTTTTTGTCATCAAAAACTGTCTTTTGAATAATCAATGTGTCTTTATCATATTAGATAAAACATAGATATATTCTATATTTTAACCTATCAGTTAATTTCCCTCAACAAATTCAATCTACTATTAAATGGCAATTGGATTGGGAGAAAATAGAAGATAGTAAATGTAGAACATCTAATGATGCCTTGAAATAATATTGACAATCTAATCAATGCTGTATATACTGTATATATACAGTATATAAAAGGGGTAAGAAAAATGTGCTAAAGTTTGTAATTTTGCAAACATCAAACCAGCCTATATATGAACAGATAAAAAATCAAATAAAAAAACAAATAATAGAAGGAAGTCTTAAAGCAGGAGATAGCCTTCCATCAATCAGAGTTTTAGCAAAAGAGCTAAATGTTAGTGTTATTACAACCAAAAGAGCTTATGAAGAACTTGAAAAAGAAGGATTTATTATTACTGTGCCGGCACGGGGAACCTTTGTTGCAGAGATTGACAGAGAAAAAATTGCCAGTATCATAACAAAAGAGATAGAAGAAGAATTGGAAAAAGTTGTTTTAAAAGCAAAAACCCTGGGTATCGACTTGAATAAGTTAATAGATATGATAATCAAACTCTATAAAGGAGATGCATATCAAAAATGATTGCTCTATTAGTGAGGGGGTGTTAAAAATAAAAACGTATTTAGTATATATAAAAAATTTTCGTGGCAGAATTATTTCTCTTTTAATATTGCTATTGCTAAATATTCTCCTTCTTGTTTTAATTCCTAAAAAGATAAACCAGATAGTTTTTTCTTTAACCGAAATATTTTTATTGACCATCCTTATTCAAAGCAGATTTTACTTAAATGCTGAGATGACTAGAAAAAATAATGCTGTATCCCTATCATTTTTGCCTTTGCTCTTATCTTTGCCAATTAAAAGAAGATCAATAGTTATTATGGAGTTTTTATCAGAAGTAATCCTTATCCTGATATATATCTTTGTCCTTAACATACCTTATATATTTTACTCAAAATCTCTAAATATACCCCTTTTTGTATTTCCATTAACAGTAGTCATTGGAATATATTCAGTATATGCAATACTTGCCGTTTTAGTATCTCTGGTTAAAATCAAAAACATTGCATCAATACTTTTAGGTTTGCTTAATTCTCTCTTCTTCTGTATCTTTTACTTTGTTATTTTTGCAATGAGCAAAACAAAAAATAATACTTCCTTGTTATCATATTTATATTACAATACCAAAAACCTTTTATTACTTCCTATTTGCTCAGTAATTTTATTCTTTTGTGCCCTATGGATTAACATAAAGATCATTTACTCAAGAGATTTCTAACTAAAAAGACAAGGTCTTGCTATTTTTTGTATTAAACTGTATAATAATTTCAAAAATCCAAGCTATTTAAAATCAAAATATTGATAAGATTTTTACAACATTTAATAGGGGGTAAACTTTTATGATTGAACTTATTGAGCTTACCAAAGATTTTGGAAAGGTTTTGGCTGTTGACAGGCTATCATTTAGAATTGAAAAAGGTGAAATCTTTGGAATCCTTGGTGAAAACGGTGCTGGTAAGACAACAACTTTAAGGATGCTTGCAACTATGCTAAAACCTACTTCTGGAACAGCCATCATCTCAGGGCTTGACATCACAAAAGAACCTGAAAAGGTAAGAAGAAAGATAGGGATTCTTTTTGGAAGTGAGAGCGGACTATATAGTAGGCTAACTGCCAGGGAAAACATTGAATATTTCGGGCTCTTACATGATATGAAAAAGAATGAGATTAAAAAGAAGATTGAAGAGTTAACTGAAATGTTTGGAATGCAGGATTACATCGACAAACCTGCCGGAACATTTTCAAAAGGTATGAAGCAGAAGGTGTGCTTTTTAAGGTCAATAATTCACAATCCAGAAGTAATGCTCTTTGATGAGCCGACAAACTCTTTGGATGTATCAAGTGCAAAAGAGGTGCATGACTTTATAAGGCTTTGCAAGCAGGAAGGAAGGACAATAATATTTTCAAGCCATTCGATGAACGAGGTTGAAAAGCTGTGTGACAGGGTGGCAATTATTCACAAAGGAAAGCTTGTAGCACTTGGAACAATTGATGAGATAAAGCAAAGGTTCTCTGGTAACAACTTTGAAGATGTATTCTTAAGATTGGTAGGTGAAGAAAAATGAATGTGAATTTAAAGCATGTGTGGATAGTTTTTAAAAAAGAACTTAAAGATGCGTTCAGAGACAGAAAATCGCTTTTAGTTGGTATAATCATGCCAATGCTCTTTATTCCTGTGATTTTTATAATAGCATCAGTTGCTGCAAAGTCTGCATATGAGGTAAAACCAGAAAAGACTCCAATCTGTGTGGTTGGAAAAGAGTATTCAAAAACAGTTGTGAACATGATTGAAAAGTCAGAATTTCAAATTGTGGACTCGAAAGACCCCAAAAAAGAGCTGCTTGATGGAAAAATAAAAGCTATTTTGATAATTCCAAAGGACTTTGAAAAGCTAATCTCCCAAGAAAAACAAACAAGCATACAGATTTTGACAAATGACGCTGACATGAAATCCTCAAGTGTGGGAAGCATGCTCAGTGAGATGATAAATAATTTTTCCAGAGAGGTTGTAAAACAAAGACTTGAGCAGAAAAATTTAGACCCTTCAATAATAGAACCAATTGTTATAAAGAAGGAAAATGTTGCACCACCTAAGAAACAGTCAGCAACATTATTGGCATTCTTGATACCAATGTTTTTGACGCTGTGGGCGGCACTTGGTGGAATGAACGCTGCAATTGACATTACAGCCGGTGAAAAGGAAAGAGGAACACTTGAGCCTCTTTTGACAACAGCTGCAACAAGAACATCACTTGTGACTGGAAAGTACTTAGCAGTAAGTATTATGGCGCTTTTGGCAGGGCTTTCATCTTTGATTGGAATTGTTGTATCCTTTGTAGCTCTTCCTTCTGTGCTTGGTGAGAACTTTAAAAACAGTCCTTTTGCAAGTTATTCGATATCGCCAGTAACAGTTTTGATTATGCTTTTGGTTGTATTTCTTACAGCAATCATTTTTGCCGCAATTGAAGTTGCCATAGCTGCATATGCAAGGTCGTTCAAGGAAGGTCAGACTTATCTTTCACCAGTGAGCATAATTGTGGTTATCCCCCCTTATCTTACAATGTATAAAATGCCAAACGAATTGACAGATACCTACTTTGTACTGCCGCTTGTAAATGCTATCTCAATTTTAAAAGAACTCATCTATGACATTGTAAACCTTCAACACCTTGGACTTTTTGTGATTTCTTCTTTAGTGTACATCGTGATGTCAATAAAGTTTGCTGCAAAAATGTTTGAAAATGAGAAGGTGCTTTTTAGGAACTAGTACAATAAAGGGCTTGCACACATACTTTTTGTGCAAGCCCTTAAAATCTCTTTTTAGCATTTTGGCAAGTGCAAGATTAAAAGGTTAAAAAAGGCAAACATTGATGCTATCTTTTTGCTAAATACTTCCTTATATCAAGAGCAACTGCAACACCAATAATAAGACCCTTTATAATAAGTTGCCAGTATGGGTCAACTCCAATGAATGTAAGACCATAATTTATAACCCCAAAAATCAAAACGCCGGCAAGCACACCTGGAACAGTTCCAATTCCGCCAGTTGTTGAAACACCACCAACAACACAAGCTGCAATAGCGTCAAGCTCATACATATTACCGTAGTTATTTGTTGCGCCACCTGTTCTTGCTGCCTCTAAAACACCTGCTAAGCCATATAAAAGCCCTGCAAATGCATACACAAAAATCAAAACTTTAGAAACATTTATACCAGAAACTCGTGCTGCATTTACATTTCCACCAACCGCATAGATGCTCTTACCAAGCGCTGTTTTGTTCAACAATACCCAAACTACCAAAGCAACTATTAGAGCAATTATTAAAATATATGGAATTGAATACTCACCTGAAATTCCAATATAACCTGTTCCTAAGTTTGTAAAATCAGATCTCAGTCCACCTATTGGCTGTGAATTGTTAGGTGGCATGTTAAAATACAAAGAGTTAGCACCATAGATAATAACCATTGAACCTAATGTTGCTATAAATGGTGGTAAATTTAAACGAGAGATTGCAACACCGTTAACAATGCCGAATAATAATGTTATAGCCATAGCTATCAAAATTGGAACAATAAGTGGAAGTTGAGGAAGTTCAGGAAAGAATCTTCTTGCATAGTCAGCAGTTTGGAGCATTGAAGCAGAAACAACTGCCGCAAGACCGACAGCTCTTCCAGCTGACAAATCAACCCCACCAGTAATCAAAACAAGGCTCATGCCAAGCGCAATAATTGCTCTTGTTGATGACTGCAAAAGTATGTCTCTGAAACATCTCCATGAAAGAAAATCTGGACTGATAAATGCTATTACTATTATCAAGACAAGTAAAATAAAATAGATTGCGTTTTGAGATAATATCTGTCTTGCTCTCTTTGCAAACGACATCTTAAAAATGACCTCCTTAAAAAATTTTATGCTGAAAATCTGGTTGCAAGTTTCATAATCTCTTCTTCTGTTGCCTCATTTCTTTCCAAAATACCTGAGACTCTTCCTTCACACATCACAAGAATTCTGTCAGACATTCCTAAAAGTTCTGGCATCTCTGATGATATCATGATAATACTCTTTCCCTCTGTTGCAAGCTGATTTATAAGGTTATAAATCTCAAACTTTGCACCAACATCAATTCCCCGTGTTGGTTCATCCAAAAGTAGTATTTCGGGCTCTGTCAAGAGCCAGCGAGCAATCAATACCTTCTGCTGGTTACCTCCTGATAGATTCTTTATCTGAGCTTTGTAGGACGGTGTTTTTATTCTCAATATACCTATAAAGTTTTGTGTATCGAGAAGCCTTTTTTTGTCATTCAAAAGTCCAAAACCATTTAAATATTTCCTTATGCTTGCCAAAGTGGTATTTTCTAATATATTTAATTCTGGAATAATTCCAGTTAATTTTCTATCTTCTGTGAGCAATGCAATTTTATTTTTAATAGCATCCTGAGGATTTCTTATAATAACTTCTTTACCTTTGATAAAAATTTTTCCTTCTTTAACACTTCTCAATCCAAAAATAGCCTCTATTAGTTCTGTTCTTTGAGCCCCCACAAGACCTCCAATTCCTAAAATCTCACCTTTTCTCAGCTCAAATGATACATTTTTAAATGATTTTGGATCAACAGAGGTCAAATTTTCAACCTTCAAGATAACCTCAGATGGTTTATTTGTTTTTTGTGGGAATCTATCTGACATCTGTCTTCCAACCATGTTTGCAATCATCATATCGGGAGTAAGCTCTGATATTGGCCATGAACCTACAACCTTGCCATCTCTCATTATTGTCACTTCGTCAGCTATTTTAAATATTTCTTCAAGCTTGTGAGATATATAAATTATTGAAACGCCCTTCGCTTTCAAATCTCTTATTATTCTAAATAAATGTTCAACCTCATTTTCTGTCAAAGAAGAAGTTGGCTCATCCATGACAATTACCTTTGAATTGTAAGAGACAGCTTTTGCAATTTCGATAAGCTGAACTTTTGATACTGAAAGATGCCCAACAATAGATTTAGGGTCAACATCAATCTCAAGTCTTTGTAAAAGTTCTTTAGTAGCCTCATACATTCTTTTGTGATTGACAAACTTCAAAGGTCCAAAATTAATACGAGGAAATCTACCAAGCCATATATTCTCCATTACATTGCGCTGGTTTACTGGTTGAAGTTCTTGATGAATCATCGAAATCCCAAGCTTTATTGCATCAATTGGACTGTTAATATGAACATGCTGACCGTCTAAAATAATCTCACCACTGTCAGGTTTATAAATTCCAAACAAGCATTTCATTAAAGTTGACTTCCCAGCCCCATTTTCGCCCAAAAGCGCATGAACAGTGCCTTTTTTAATTTTCAATGTAACATTGTCAAGTGCTTTAACACCTGGAAACTCTTTTGTAATCCCATTCATCTCTAAGATATATTCGGTTTTTGGCATGACAAATACACCTCTTGTTCATTTTTTCCCTGTCAAAACTAAATTTAAAATTACCGCCACCTTGTCATTTTAAAGATATTGTAAAAGACAAGGTGGCACTTTAATATTATATTTTTTTACTATTCATTTACATATTTTTTCATTTCTTCTAAATTATCTTTTGTAACTTTTTGATATGGTACCCAGATATATTTTCCATCTGTTATTTCAAACCCAACATTTTCCTTTGTTGGTTTTTCACCTTTTGCAAGAACATACGCTAAATTAAATGTAGCTTTTCCTTGAGCTTTTGCATCGTTCAAAACAGTTCCCAAAAGAGTCCCTTCTTCAAGAGCCTGAAGACCTGGAGTTGTTGCATCAACACCAACAACCGGCATGTATTTGCCATCTTTAAAATATCCCGCTGCCTTTAATGCTTCAATTGCTCCAAGTGCCATATCGTCGTTATTGCAAAAAACTGCCTCAATTTTATCACCAAATGATGCTAAGAAAGCTTGCATCTTTTCTTGTCCTTTTACTCTGTCCCACATTGCTGTGTCTTGTGCAAGACATTTTACCCTGATTCCTGCTGCTTCAACTGCTTTTATAGAATATTCAGTTCTCAGAATCGCATCCTGATGGCCAGGCTCACCAGTAATCATTACATACTGCATAATTCCATCATGATTTTTATCAGCTTCGGGGTGTGACTTCCAGTATTCTGCCATAATTTCCCCCTGCAGAGTTCCTGATTGTTCAGCTTTGGCACCAACATAATAGACCTTGTCCCATTTTTTCATATCTTCTGGCAGTGGTTCTCTGTTGAAAAACACAACAGGTATATTTGCTTGTTTAGCTTTATCAATTAAAACCCCTGCCGCTGTTCTGTCAACAGGATTTATTGCAAGAGCGTCAACCTTTTTTGTTATAAATAAGTCAATTTTGTCATTTTGAGTTGACTGAGAGTTCTGGCAATCAACAAAATCAAGCTTTGCTTTGCCTTCACCTTCTTTTGCAATTGCATTCCTAACACCCGTCATGAACGTGTCGTCAAACTTGTAGATTGCAACACCAATATAGGGTTTGTTCTCTTCTGATGTTCCACTTGAACTGTTATTTGTGTTCTTTTTGCCACAACCGACAAGCACAAGAGAAAGAATCAAAACCATTGATACTAAAACCACCCATAATTTCTTTTTGTTAAACATTTACCAAAACCTCCTTATGTTATTTAGTTTTTATATAAATTTTGATTACATAATCAAATTTAAACTAAAATTAATAGCAAATCACTAAATTTTTTTGTCAACTTTTTAAGCTTTTGAACAAATGAAATAAAAAATTTACTGCAATTTTTTGTGGTCAATTTTTTGCTGTATATTGGAGTTTTACTTGATAACTTCAGATGATAAAATAGTTTTAAAGGAGTGTGTAAAAAAATGTCCTCAACAAAAAATTTCATATTAAAGTACTTAATAATTACAGTTTCTCTTTTACTTCTGCTCATTTTAGTGTGGCTATCAGCAAGTGATTTTTTGATCATTCGCAAAATGGGCAATTTAAATAACTTTTCGCAAAATAATTATATAAACTGCGCAGTTATATTGCCTAAAAATGAAATGTATTGGAAAGAATTTTTAGGTGAGTTTGAACAGTTTGCTCAGGCACAGAAGGTATTATCAGAAACTATCTTCTATGAATCTGAACAAGAGGAAGTTTTTGGCCTAAAACTGGCTCTTTTTTCAAAGTTTGATTTTGTCATACTTTGTGATTTATTTCACAGCAGTGAAATTAAATCTTTAATCGACCAGCTCAAACTGCAAAAAATTAGAGTGATATCTATTCTTAACAGCAACCTTAAAGATTTTTTTGACACAACACTGGGTTTTGACTATTTTCAAAAAGGCAGACTTGTTGCAAGTAACATTGAAATTATAGCAAAACAAAAAAAATTATATAGACTCAAAATTGCAGTAATAACAAATACAATCAATAAAAGTTTATCAGGCAATAGTGAAGTTGAAGGCATAAAAAGTTATTTAAAAGAAAAAGGAATAGAATTTTCTGTTGATTTATTTTCAATTGAATATGGTAATGCTGAGTCAGAAAAACTTTTAAATAACATAATTACAGCTCAGCAGTACAATTGTTATTACACAACTGAAGAGCTTGAGACTTTTGCTTTTATTGATAGTTTTGTCAAATCTCCAAAAGATTCAAATTTTATCTTTATCGGAGCAGGAGATGACTCACGACTCTTAAGATACAGAGATGAGGGACTTATTGACAAGCTTGTTATGCCAAATTACGATGAACTTGCTATCAGGTCTATTTTAATTATGAAAGACTTTGAAAAATTGGCTTTTAAAGGTCAATTTATACCTATGTCCATAATCGTTAAATAGGTTGGGTGATGAAAATGATATTATCATTTAAGACATACAAGGGAAAACTTATATTTTTTATTCTAACCTTCATCCTTACAACAATCGCAATAAACCTGTTAATTCAGCTCAATGTTAATTTTCTTCACAACTACTTTGATAAGACTTATCATAACATTGAAAGTATAAATACTATAACAAATAACTTTGGAACAATTAGCAGAAGTATTCAATCTTATGTTATTTCCGGAGATTCTGATTCAATCTTAAACGTCTATGACAGTTTAAATTCTATATCTTATGAATTAAACCAGCTTACTTGCCAGAGCGAAGATGAAATTGTTTATAAAAGAAGTATTACTAACATATATAAAACAATAAACGATAACATTGACATGGTTATACTTTATAAAAAACAAGGAAAAGATTACACAAAGAAGCTTTCAGACACAATAGAAAGTTTGGATTATGCAAATTATTTTTTACAGAAATTTACTCAAAGTAAAATTAATCATAGCGTTGAATATTATAACAATTTAAAAAGCTCTATTCGAAAGATTACAAACACAAACTATGTAGTAATAGCATTATGGTTTATACTTTCAATAATAATTAGCCTTCTTTTCACAAAAGAGCTAACAGATCCAATATCAAGACTTGCAAAGTACTCAAACAAAGTAGCAAAAGGAGAATTAAATTTTTCAATCCCAAAAGTTGATTCTACAGATGAATTAGGAATTTTAAATAATTCTTTTAGTGAAATGCTTGAAAACATTAAAGATATGTTGAAAAAACTTGAAGATAAGGCTGAACTTGAGAAAGAACTTGCAAAAAAGGAAATAGAAATGGTAAAGTATCAACAAGCATTGCAAGAGGCAGAACTAAAATCGCTCCAAGCTCAGATAAATCCACATTTTTTGTTTAATACATTAAATACACTTGCTCAAATGGCAATGTTGGAAAATGCGGATAAAACTTATGATATGCTTATAAAAACTTCTAATTATCTTAGATACTGTGTTCAAAACATAAATAAGCTTGTAACCCTGAGTGAAGAGGTTGAAAATGTGAAGAATTATATATTCATTCATAATGTAAGATTTAGAAACAAAATTAATCTTGAAATTGATATTGAGAAAGAGATTGAAAATGCAAAAATACCAAGCATGATACTTCAGCCTATAGTTGAAAATTCTATTGTACATGGGTTTGCAAAAAAGAGAGAAGGAACAATAAAAATAGTTGCTAAAAAATATTACACCAGCTATGTGAAAATTCAAATTATAGACAATGGCAGCGGTATAGACCCTGAGGTTTTGGCAGATATCACTAAAAAGTCATTTGTTTCTAGGACTTCTACAGGTATCGGTATTGAAAACATCACAAAAAGGCTTGAGTTTTTCTTTGGAATAAAAGAACCTATTTTTATTGAGTCAAAGAAGGACATTGGAACAACCGTAACAATTACTATTCCCTATATAAATCAATTATCATAAAGAGGAGCTGAAAAAAATGAAAAAGATTCTCATATGTGATGATGAGTCTACCGTAATTGAATCAATTTCGCATATTTTAAAAAAGAATTTTTCAGAACAGATGAATATCGACGAAGCTTATGATGGAGAAGAAGCGCTGCAAAAGCTGATGTTTGAAAATTATCATGTAGTTTTTATAGACATACAAATGCCTGATATGAGCGGAATAGAAGTAATGGAGGAAATCCGAAAAGTAAAAAAAGATCCTTTTCCTCTTTTTATTATTATCTCAGCTCATGACAAATTTGAATATGCAAGAAAATCTGTCGAGCTTGGCGCTTTTTCTTATATACTAAAGCCCTACTTGGTATCAGACATTGTAAACATTACAAAAAAAGCTTTTGAAGAAATTGACAACATTTTGTCTAAGCAAAAAGAAGAAATGGAGAGGAAAAGAAAAATTAAAGCTATGCAATCTCTAATAGAAAATGGGTTTTTATTTTTCATTTTGAACAACAAACTATTTTCAGATTTTAACCTAAGGCAATTAGAACAGTTCCTTGATATTCAAAACATTCAATATGGTATTGTAGCAATTTTGAAGGTAGAGCAAGAAAATTCGTTAAATAATATAGACATATTAAGTGAACTCAAAACTGAAATCAAATCAGCTTTCTCAAACAAATGCATTGTATCTTTTTTATCTCCAAGCTCTCTTTTGTGTATATTTTCAGCTGAAAGTGAGACTTACAAAGAAGTGTTAAAAGATAAACTAAAAAAGATAATCAAATCTAAAACAGATTCCGAAATACAGATAGGTCTGAGTAACTTATGTAATCTTTATGATGACTTTGAAGAAGCATTTTTAGAAAGTTACAGTAATATAATTCATGAAGATAATGAAGAAACCACAGACTTATATGTAGAACTTGAAATAATGGAAAAAAGATTGTTAAATTCACTTTTAAAAACTACTAACATTATTCAAAAACAACAACAAATTTCAGAGCTTGTAAAAAAATATACTTTGGCATATGGAATTAACCAAGCGCGATTCAAGATAATTTTGTTTGTCATCCAGTTATTAATTGAAATTAACATTAAAGAAAACGCAAAAGTTATATATTCAATGGAAAAATTTTTAAAAGATGTTATTTCAATTGATAATGAAGTAGAGATAATCCAAAAAACATTTGAAATAATCCAAATAATTACTAGCGAAGCAGCTATACAAAAGAAAACATATAATTCAAGTAGTATAGTTTCACAGGCTCTTGAATACATTAAAAACAATTTTAAAAGGAATATCTCTTTAGAAGAGATGAGCCAAGTATTAAATATTAGCCCTTATTACTTTAGTAAAATCTTCAAAAAATCAGTTGGTATAAACTTTAAAGAGTACCTAATAAAACTGAAAATAGAGCATGCACAAAAGCTTTTGACAGAAACAAATATGCCAATAAAAGAAATAGCATACGAAATTGGATTTGATGACCCAAATTATTTTATCAAGGCATTTAAAAAATACACTGGTTTGACGCCTGCTTCAGTCAGAAATAATAGAAATAAATAAAGGTGAGGAAACAGTTATGAAAAAGATACTAAATTTTAAATTAATCATAATTACATTAGCTATTGTATTGACATTTATTATCATTTTTTTGTTTGCTTATATTCACTTTTTAAAAAAGAACAACATCAATCGTCAGATTAAAATTGGATTTGCAATGAGTACTTTAAAAGAAGAAAGATGGTTTTTTGACAGAAAATATCTAATTAGTGCATCTAAAGAGAAAGGTTTTGAAGTAGAGTGGACTAATGCAAACGAAAACGATATGACCCAATACCAACAAGTTAAATATCTTATTTCAAAAGGTATAAACTTGCTTATTATAGTTCCCAGCAGCTATGATTCTGCAAAAAATGCAATTGAACTTGCAAACCAGAAAAAAATTCCCGTTATATGTTATGACCGAATAGCTTTAGACGCAAATATAGATGCTTACGTAGGATTTAACAATCAAAATATTGGCGAAATTATGGCAAAATACTTACTGCAACAATCACCTTCTGGCAATTATGTTTTTATTCTAGGAAATCCAAAGGATTATAATACCTATCAAATAAAAGAAGGATATAGAAAAATCTTGAGTCCATATGTAAACTCAGGTAAAATCAATATTCTTCTTGAAGACTATTGTTACAAATGGAAAAAAGAGTATGCTTATGAATATGTAGCAAAACTTCTTCAGTCAGGAAAGCGTATTGATGCAATTTTGGCACAAAACGACTCGTTAGCAGAAGGAGCCATTTCTGCTTTAGCAGAAAAAAAGCTTGCAGGAAAAATTCCGGTTGTAGGGCAGGATGCTGAGCTTAGCGCTTGTAGAAGGATTGTAAATGGATATCAGCTCATGACAGTATACAAACCAATCAAAAAGCTATCTAATCTTGCAATAGAAATTGCTGAAAAGATTATTAAAAAAGATAAATTACCTTATACTAAGAATTTTGTTAATAATGGGTATAAAATGGTTCCGGCATATTTAGTTGAGCCTGTTGCTGTTACAAAAAATAACATAAATCTTATTATCAAAGATAACTATCATTCATATGAAGAGATATTTGGAAAATAAAAACATTCCATAAAATCTGTACATAAATAAGAGCAGGCACTGTTTTAAGAGTATATGCCTGCTCTACTATTCAAACCCTAAACACCTGCATTGCCTGATACAAGTCTTGGGCTAAAATATTCAGCCTTTCAATCATGGATTTTAGCTCTTCAATTGCAGCTAATTGCTCTTCAGTTGATGCTGAAACTTCTTGTGTTGATGCTGCAGTCTCTTGTGATATGGCTGAAATATTTTCTACACTTTCAATTATTGTTGTCTTCTCATTGTCTATTGATAAGACTAACTTATTTATATTTTCTATTTTTTCGAATAATTCTTCAACTGCAAATTTTATTTTACCAAACGCACCTGTGACAGTATCAACTGCTGTATTCTGTCTATTTATTACAACTCCCACTTTGTCTGCTATTTCCTGTGCTTCTTTTGTTTGATTTATTATTTTCTTTATTATCTTATCAACCTCGCGTGTTGATTCTTTTGACATATCAGCAAGTTTGCGAATTTCGCTCGCAACAACTGCAAATCCTCTTCCTGCCTCACCAGCCTTTGCTGCCTCTATTGATGCATTAAGTGCAAGTAGTTTTGTCTGCTCAGATATGCTACCAAGAAGATTAATTATTTTCCCAATTGATTTTGAATAGTCGGTCAATTGATTTATTGTTCTTATCATTGAATCTGTAATACTTACAGTGTCTTCAGTTACTTTATCTAAACTTTTTACTGCTTCAAAACCATCTTCTGAAAGTTTAAATACATCTTTTGAAAGTTTATTTATTTGTTCTATTGAATAAACAATAGATTCTATTTTCTGACCAAACTGTGATACTATTTCAGAAACATTTGTAGCTTCTTTTGCCTGATTGCCTGCACCCTCAGCGATTTCTTGAATTGCTCGTGCTATTTCGTTTGAAGCAGCCGATGTTTCACTTGCTATTGTTGTCAGAGATGCTATTGAGGATGTTACCTGCTGTGTCAAATTTATACCCTTTTCTATAAGCTTTTTAATGTTCTTGGTCATATTGTTAAAGCTTCTTGAAAGACTTCCTACCTCATCACTGCGCCTTATATTAATGGTATTTGTTAAGTCGCCTTTTTCAGCTATTGCCATAACATTGGTTATTTTTTCAATATCCTTTACTATTTTTAGAGCAAAGATTATGCCAAACACAATAGCAATTAATGTAAATATAACTGTAAGTAAGATAATTACACCTTCCATACTGCGCGCATTTTTTACTATTGCACTGACAGGTATCATACCTACTACAGTCCAGTCAAAATACTGAGTCTTTGAAAAAGTTATAAGGTATGGTTTTTGTTGATAAATTACCTCAAAAGCCCCTTCTTTCTTGCCAGTTTTAACCTGAGATAAAATCTTTTGAATAAATTTTTCATCTGGTCTTATATTCCTATTCATTTTCTCCTGCCAATCCAGTGGAAGTAATATTTTCCCATCAGATAATAGACCTATTGTCAATACGCCTTGCTTTGAGAGTTCTGTAGATTGAAGCTTTTCTCTTAACCACTCTTCCTTTATATCCAAAAGCATTACACCTTTTATCTGGTTAGTTTTTAAATCTCTGAACTGAAAGCCAATTGAACATGCATAAGCAGGAATCTGACTGTTGTTATTTTCAGCAACCTCATCAAAGTTTTCTCTGTGAGAAGAAAGTAAAACATATCCTGCCGAGTTCATAATTGCTTTGTACCATTTTGAATTTGTTATTTTATTGATGTCAAGGTAATTCAAAGGCAAAGGCGGAAACATTAATGAAGATTGTTTATTAGTTAATATGTACGCACCAGAGAATATTTCAGATGTAACTACAAGATTTGCAATAATATTTTTTGCATCCTGTGCTATTTTTGCTTTTTCATTTTTGTCCTTTAGATTTTGGCTTTCCCCTGTGCAAAAAGATTGTATATTGTCATTTGACATTACCTGAATTGCAGCGTTTTTGGCTGTTTCAAATAGGACTTGAAAATACTGTGCTGTTGAATTTGTAGCAATCAAATACGACTTTTTGCTTTCGTTTATTACTGAATTTACCGCTTTTGACACAGAAAAAATATCAATAATTGTTATCGGAACCAGTAATAAAACCAATATAAAAATACTAAGTTTCTGAGCAAGACTCCCCTTTTTGAATATCTTTTTTAAAGAGTTTACACCAAGTCTTCCCCATAATTTCATAAACAGCCACCTTTCTTAATATTACTACAGATTATAAACTTCAAACTTTTGGGCACTAAAAGCTTAAAAGGCCATAGCTTTCAAACGTTTTAAATATTTCTCTTATGTAACATAAAATACTAGTTTGAAGCTATGGCCCTCTGGAAAAATTAAAATTTTAAGCTTTCTTTCTTGACATAATATCAAGCCATACAGCAAATACAAGCACAAGACCTTTTACAATCAGCTGGTATGAATATTCCAAATTTAAAAGGCTCATACCATTGTCAATGCTTGCCATAATCAAAGCACCTATGATTGCACCAGGAATTGTTCCTTCACCACCAAGTGTGCTTGTTCCACCAAGGATTGCTGCTGCAATTGCATCAAGTTCCATATTTGTTCCAGCACCAGATGTTGCAGCGTCAAGTCTTGATGTTAACACAATTCCTGCCAGCGCCGATAAAAATCCCATGAGAATAAAGATCTTCATTGTAACATTTTTGATATTTATACCTGAAAGACTTGCTGCTTCTTTGTTTCCACCTATTGCATACACATATTTGCCAAATGTCGTGTTCTGAGAAACAAATGTTAAAAGTATTGTGAATATAACAAGTATCAGCACAGGAATAGAAATTCCTTCATAGCTTATCATGACACCTGTAAATGCGCAAATGAGTGCAATTACAACTGCTGCCTTTGCTATCTCAAGTCCTATTGGCAGAACTTCTAAGTTGTACTTTTTCCTTCTATTTCTTTGGCTAATTGTTAAAAGCAAATATCCAACAATTAAAACAGCACCAAACGCAATGCTCAAAGCTTTGTTCAAATATCCCTGCCCAATAAATGTAAAGCTTTCCTTAAAGGGAGAGATTGTGATACCCTTGCTTGCTAAAAGCACGCCGCCTCTGAAAATGAGCATTCCTGCAAGTGTAACAATAAATGCCGGAACACCTCTGTATGCAACCCAGTATCCTTGCCAAATACCAATAAGAACACCAATTATCAAAACGGCAATTACGGTTGATGGTGTTGACCAGCCATGCCAAACCTGCAAAACACCTGCAATAGCACCAGTAAATCCAACAACAGAGCCAACCGACAGGTCAATATGCCCTGCAACAATTACAAATACCATGCCAATTGCAACAAGTGCTGTAATTGCCATCTGTCTTGCAAGCATAGATAGATTTCGTGGTGTTAAAAAATTGCCTTCAGTAAGTATTGTAAATATGGTCCAGATAAGGAGTATTGCAATTATGAGAGTGTAAGTTCGTAAGTTTTTCTTCCAATTCATACTCTATCTTCCTCCTGTTGCTAAAGTCATAATCTTTTCTTGAGTTGCCTCATCGGCCATGAGCTGACCTGCAATTTTGCCCTTTTGCATAACAAGTATTCTATCTGACATACCCAAAATCTCAGGAAGTTCTGACGAAATCATGACTATTCCAACGCCTTGGTCAACAAACTGGTTCATAAGGTTATAAATTTCATATTTTGCACCAACGTCAATACCTCTTGTCGGCTCATCCAAAATCAAAATCTTTGGATTTGCCAGAAGCCATTTAGCAATGATAACCTTTTGCTGGTTACCACCGCTCAAATTCATAACCTGCTGGAAAGGTGAAGCTATTTTAATTCTGAGCTTGCCAACATAATCTAAAGCTGTGCTGAGCGACTTTGGAATATTTATGATACCTGCACTTGCAAATTTCTGATAGTTTGGAAGTAATATGTTGTCTTTTATATCCATCATGAGCACAAGCCCATATCGTTTTCTATCTTCTGAAAGATAGCATATCCCGTGTTCTATTGCTTCTCTGGGGTTATTTATACTTATTTTCTTTCCTTCAAGCCAGATTTCTCCTTCTTTTCTTCCTGGATATGCACCAAATATACTCATAAAAAGCTCAGTTCTACCAGCTCCCATAAGTCCTGAAATACCTAAAATTTCTCCTTCTTTTATCTCAAAGCTTACATTATCAATAATTTTCTTTTCTGGATTGTCTTTGTCATAGACAGAGAAGTTTCTAACTTCCATAATTGTTCTTTTTGCTTTGTGCGGTACTTTTGGATACCTCTGTGTAAGCTCTCGCCCAACCATTCTTTTTATTATCTCATCTTCTGTGAGATTTGATATTGGGTCTGTTGAGATTGTTTTACCATCTCTTAAAACTGTTACTGTGTCTGCTATTTCAAATATCTCTTCAAGCCTGTGAGAGATATATATGCAAGTAACCCCGTGGTTTTTGAGGTCTTTTAAAATTCTGAAAAGCTGCCTTGTTTCACTCTCAGTTAATGCTGCAGTTGGCTCATCAAGTATCAAAATTTTACTATTTTTAGAAATAGCTTTTGCAATTTCAACCATCTGCTGCTGGCCTATTCCTAAATTTTCTACTTTTTCATAAACATCTATTTCAATGTTTAGTTTTTCGAAAAGTTTTTTAGAATCAGCATATACCTTATTCCAGTTTATAATCCCGTTTACCACAGGTTCTCTGCCAAGAAAGATGTTCTCGCCAACAGTCATGCCTTTAACAAGTGTTAGCTCCTGATAAATTATTGCAACGCCGGCATGTTCGCTATCTTTTATATTTCTAAAATGTTGTTTTTTACCTTCAATAAAAATATCTCCGCTGTATGTGCCATATGGATACACACCGCTTAAAATCTTCATCAAAGTAGATTTTCCTGCACCATTTTCGCCAACAAGAGCGTGAATCTCCCCTTTTTTAACCTTAAAAGTTACATCGTCAAGTGCTTTGACGCCTGGAAATTCTTTTGTTATGTGTACCATCTCAAGAATATATTCGCTCATCTTTAAATACCACCTTCACCCCTTCAAAATTAAATTCTGAGAAGGGGGAAAAGCCCACCCCTTCCCAGAAATTAAAGTCAAACTTTTCAATAAAAAACTTCAAAATTACTTCTTGCCATAAACCTGTTCCTTGGTAAACCAACCGCTCTGGATAAGTACCTTGTCAATGTTAGACTTATCAACCGCAATAGGTGTCAAAAGCACTGATGGAACATTAATCTTTCCATTATAAACCTTACCATTCACGTCTTTGAGCTGTGAAACTTTTTTGCCTTTTGCAAGCTCAACTGCAACTTCTGCCGCTTTTTTAGCTAAAAGTCTTACATCTTTGAACACTGTCATTGTCTGTGTACCTTCAACAATTCTCTTTACAGCTGCAAGGTCTGCATCCTGACCTGTTACAACAACCTTGCCAGCAAGACCCTGTGCTTTGAGAGCCTGAATGATTCCACCAGCTGTTCCATCGTTTGGCGCCAAGATTCCTTGAACGTTGTTCTTTGCTGCAGTAAGAGCATTCTCACAAAGTCTCAAAGCCTCTTCTGGTTTCCAGTCTTTTACTGGCTGGTCAAAGAGAACTTTTACTTTGCCACTCTTTACAAGAGGCTGGATGTACTTCATAGCTCCTTGGTAGAAGAGTGTTGCGTTGTTGTCTGTTGGAGCACCTCTGAATACAAAGTAGTTACCCTTTGGAACTTTTGATGTCAAATACTTACCCTGAAGTTCGCCAACCTTTATATTGTCAAATGAAACATAAAGGTCGACATTTGCATTCTTAATTAATCTGTCGTATGAAATTACTGGTATTTTAGCTTTGTGTGCTTCATCAATGATGGATGTGAAAACTTCTGCATTGTTTGGAACTATAACCAAAACATCTACACCCTGGCTAATTAAATTCTCACACTGTTCTTTTTGTTTCACATCATCCATATTGGCAGCTTGAACCAAAACTTTTGCACCAAGCTTTTGAGCTGCTTTTACAAACTCATCTCTGTCTTTGTGCCATCTTTCCTCCTGCAAAGTAGCCAAAGATAATCCAATTTTGATTTGCTTTTTAGAAGATTTTGCACTTGCATACTTTGGAATAACTGCAAAGCCAATACCAACTATGAATGCAACCGCGACAAAAATAGCAACAATTCTTAATAGTGACTTTTTCATTACAATTTAACCTCCCTCTTAAATTTTTTTGTTTGTTTTGCAATATCATTTTAACAATAAACATTTTCAAAAACACTATTATTTTTTGACGTGTTGGTGGAATTATTAAATTTACATTACAAAATGAATAGCATTTTTTTGATATCAAAAAATTACTATAGGGTGCCGTGTATCAAAAATGCTATAATGGTTGTTGAGGGAGGAAAACAAAGATGCGAAAAAGACTGCAAAATTTGAGCTTTAGATTGATAGCTTTTTTTAGTGCAATCATCTTTGTAGCTATTGCATTATATGACATTTATAATATAAGATTTATAAATATCACGGATAAAAAGACAAACTTTAAAAATTCAGTAAAGATAATGATGATACTACCTCAAAATCAGACATACTGGAACTGGTTTTTGGAAAAATATAAAGATACCTCCGAAAAGAAGGGAATTATAAGTGATATTGTATTTTATAACACCTCTGCAGAAGCATATAAATATTTGAAATTGGCAACTGTGACAAAACCAGATGCAATTGTTATGTGCAATATATACAATTCAAAAGAAATTGCTCAGATGTTGCCAATTATCAAAAGCAATAGTATTTTTATTGTATCCCTATTTAATGATATGCTCTTTAAATACGAAGATGTATTTGTAGGGATTGATTATTATTATAAAGGAAAGATAGCTGGAAAGATTATATACAAAGTTTTAAATGAAAAAAATAGCATTCCAAAAAACTTAAGAATAGCAATTGTCAATCCTTTTTATACAACAATTGGGGGGACACTTGAGGTAAAAGGCCTTACTGATTTTCTAAAATCTAAAGGTATAAAAGAAATTACTATAAAAAACTTTAACTTTGAATACCCTGCATTTCCATCTGAGGAGGTTGCAAGACAGCTCATTGTAGAAGACAAACTAAGATTCAATGTAATTTATATTGGAAGTGAGACAGACACTCTTACAATTGCTCAAAATATTATAACCTTTAATAAGCTTGACAAATTTATTGTAATTGGTGCTGGTACCAATGAAAAACTTCAAAAATATGTAAAAGAAAAGATAATCAATGGTATTATAAACGACAAAGGAGATTTAATCTCTCAAAAGCTTTGCGAGGCAATACTTAGCTGGAAAAAGTTTGGTCATGCATCTTCTTATATTTCAACAAATTTTAACGTTATTGAATAAAGGTGATTAAAATGAAGTTTTTTTCTGTGCAGAGCAAGCTTCTTGCATTTTTCTTTATAATAATTTTGTCACTGCTTGCAATTGATATTTTAATTCAGTACAACAATAGTTACATTGTAAATCTGGTAAACGAAACATTTGAAACAATAAATACAATCAATACAACAAAAGAAGAAATATCTTTGCTAAATTCTAATCTTCAAAGATATCTAATTTCAGGAGACTCTGATTCTATGCTTTCTGTTTACGGCTCTCTAAATTCAATTGACGAACAACTAACAGCCCTTGAAAACAAAATTACAACAAAAGAAGAATACCTATACTATACAAATTTAATTACTATATTTGAGTATCTTAGTAAGTTAACTGAACGACTTGTAATTTTCAAAAAAGGAAATTACCGCTTTCTAAAACATATTCTGAATATGTTGATTTTTCAAAATTTTTAAATGTTTATCTTGAAAAATTTAGTGAACAGAAGATAAAATTTACAATGGAGATTCATCATAAAGCGCAAAAACAGCTAAATGACATAAGAAGAATTAATACACTGGTAATACTTGTATGGACATTATTTGCTTCTTTACTGAGCATAGTCTTCAGCAACACATTTACAACACCGATTATTAATCTTTCAAAGGTGGCAAACAAGATAGCCCATGGCAACTTAGAAGCTCAGCTCCCGCAATATTCTTCTAACGATGAGGTTGCAGTTTTGTACCAGTCTTTTTATAACATGATTTCAAACATAAAAGATATGGTTAAAAAGCTTGAAGAAAAAGCTGAAATTGAAAGAATGTATGCCCAACAAAAGATTGAAGCGATAAAGTACAGACAGGCACTGCAAGAAGCAGAGCTGAAGAACCTGCAAGCTCAGATAAACCCTCACTTTTTGTTCAATACTTTAAACACTATTCTTCAGATAGCCATGTTTGAAAATGCAAAGCAGACATATGAGATTTTGCTTAGAACCTCAAATTATTTAAGATATGTTGTTCACAATATAAACAGGATTGTAAAGCTTGAAGATGAAATAGAAAATGTAAATAATTACATGTATATATATCGCATGAGATTTGGTAATAAGATAACTGTTGAAATCAATGTTGAAGATGACACAAAGCTTTTACTTATGCCATGCATGATACTTCAGCCACTTGTTGAAAATGCTATTGTTCATGGATTCAAAGAAAAAGAAAGCGGACTTATAAAAATTATGGCACACAAGGTTAAAGAAAATGTAGAGATTGTTGTCTGGGACAATGGAAGTGGAATCGAAGAAGAAATACTTGAAGACTTGAAAAACTTTTCATTTGAAGACAATAAAACAACTGGAATAGGACTTAGTAACATTGCAAAACGTCTTTCGTACTTTTACGGTGTTGAAAGACCTCTTTATATAGAGTCAAATGTTGAAGGTGGAACAAAAGTGATAATAAAAGTGCCGTTTATAACAGATTATTCAAAGCTTCCAAAAAATGAGGTGAATACTTTATGACGTATAAAGTTTTAATTGCCGACGATGAAAAAATAGTTGTAGATTCTATTAAGTTTATACTCGAAAATAATCTGGATATAGATTTTGAAATTTCTACATTTACATCAGGTAGAGAAGCACTTGAAAACTTGCTTTTTTATTCTTACCATATAGCTTTTATAGACATTAAAATGCCAGACTTGGGCGGACTTGAACTTATAGAAGAGTACAGGAAAATGAGAAATTCAGATTTCCCAATTTTCATTATTGTTTCTGCATACGATAGGTTTGAGTTTGCCAAAAAAGCAATAAAGGAAAAGGCATTTGCATATATCCTAAAACCGTATTCAATAGAAGATATAATCTCAACCATACACTCTGCAATAGCCCAAGTAGATAGCATTTTGGCCAAAACAAAAGAAAGCATAGAAAAAAATGCACAGCTGATTGTAATGAGAAACTTGCTTGAAAATAGTTTTATACCTACTTTAATATTCAAAAATGCATTCGATATTGTTGATGTAAATCAATATGAAAAAATCTTTGGCACAAATCTCAAAAGCGGTTTTTTAATGGTTTTAACTCTCAAAGACAAAAATGATTTGGTCTCAAGCTTCAAAGAACTTGACAATATTCGAAAAGACATAAAAATCTCTTTTGAACACAAAGTTTTAACATCAATTGGCATGGGTGAGTATCTCATTTGTTTTTTCCCAGCTCAGTCGCAGAAAGAAGTAGAGGTTTTGCAAGAAAAAATTCAGGAAATTCTAAAACAAAAACCTTACTGGAATAGTATTAAAATTGGATTTAGTGACCTTTATTACTTAGAAGAAGGATACGAAAATGCATTCTGGGAGGCATACCATTTAACTCTTGACTTAGAGTTCCCAGAAGAAAATGAAGAAAATGAACATCTTCTGTTATTGACAGAAAATTTAGAAGCAAAACTGATTCATTCTTTCAACAACCCAACACAAATCCCTATGATAGAAAACTATATGACCCAGCTATGCAGATTGTACATTGAACTTTTTGGGGAAAATAACCTAAAATACAAGGTGATAAAACTTATTATAATGTTGTTGCTTGAAACTGGAATAGCAACCAGTGATGAGTCTATAGATGTAGAAAAATTAATTTCGCAAATACTTAATTCTTCTTATGAACAGATTATAGAAATATTTAAAAAAGCTGTACTGACACTTTTTAGCAAGGCAAAAAGCAAACATGAACAGATTATAAGCAACGATTCAATAAACAAAGCAATAGAGTTTATAAACCAAAACTACAGTAACGAAATTACACTTTCACAGATAAGTTCAACCTTTAACTTTAATCCATATTATTTCAGCAAATTGTTTAAAAAATACACAGGTGTAAGTTTCAAGACATACCTTACAAAGCTTAGAATTCAAAAAGCTTGTCAGCTTCTGAAAAATACATCAAAGAGTATAAAAGAAATATCATTTGCAGTTGGTTTTTCTGACCCAAACTATTTTATTAAGGCTTTTAAAAAGTTCACGGGGATGACACCCTCTGCTTTTAGAAACTCACCAGCAGATATAAATTCCATCTAATTTAAAAAGAGGGATGATGATATGAACCATATTTATAAAACTAAAAAGCCATCAAAAAGAAGTAAAGTAAAAATTTTTTGGGTGTTTTTTTTGCTGATTCTTGTTGTAGCAGGTATTATAATTTTAATTGCACATATCCCTGATATTTCTAAAAATGAGCAAAAATTTTTAAAACCATCAAAAGTGAGAATTGGCTTTGCAATGGGTACACTTAAGGAGGAAAGATGGTTCAAAGACAGAGACATCTTGATTGCAAAAGCACATGAAAGAGGATATGAAGTTGAATGGGTCAATGCAAATGAAAATGATATTGAACAAATAAATCAGGTTAAATATCTTTTGGGTAAGAACATAAACATTTTGATTATTGTTCCTAATAATTACGAAAAATGTAGCAGTGCAATAAATTTAGCGAAAAAGAAGGGGATAAAAGTTATAAGTTATGACAGACTTGTTAAAAACAGTGACATCGATGTATATGTTTCTTTTAACAATTACAAAGTAGGGGAGCTTATGGCAAAATGGCTTTTGAAAAAAGTTCCATATGGAAACTACGTCTTTTTACTTGGCGACCCCGGAGATTACAATGTTCAGATGATTAAGGAAGGCTATCACAAAGTATTGGATTTATTTATTCAGAAAAAGCAAATTAACAACATCTTAGAAAAATATTGTTATAATTGGAGAAAGGAGTATGCCTATAATTATGTTAACAACCTTTTAGAAGAGGGTAAAAGAATTGACGCGGTTTTAGCTTCGAATGATTCTCTTGCTGAAGGCGCTATTATGGCACTCTCTGAAAAGAGGCTTGCAGGCAGTGTACCTGTAACAGGCCAAGATGCAGACATCTCAGCATGTCAAAGAATTGTCAAGGGCACTCAGCTCATGACAGTATACAAACCCATCGACAAACTTGTTGACCTCACGCTTGATATAGTTGACAGGCTCATAAAAGGCAAACCTTTAAAACCTAACTACACTATTAACAATGGTTACAAAAATGTTCCCATTTTTTTTATTGACCCCATAGGTGTTGACAAAACTAATATCAACGATACTGTTATAAAAGATAATTTTCATACATGGGATGAGGTTTATATAACAAAGTAGCATGGTTTTTTATAAACTGGGGGAGAGGTGTATGAATAATTTAAAAATTTATATTGGCACATCTGGTTTTTCATATTCCCACTGGAGAGGAATATTTTATCCTGAAAAATTGCCAACATCCAGAATGTTTGAGTTTTATGTAATGCATTTTAGAACAACAGAAATTAATTCAAGTTTTTATAGACTTCCTCAAGAAAAAACTGTCTTGAACTGGTTGAACTTTTCACAAGCTGAATTTGTATTTTCTTTAAAAGCTCCAAGGACTATAACCCATATCAAAAGGTTTTTGAATGTTGAAGATGAGTGGAAAAAGTTTGAGAATAGAGTAAAATTGCTAAAAGAAAAGCTTGGAGCAATTTTGTTACAGTTACCTCCAAGCTTTAAGGCTGATGAGGAAAATGTAAAAAGATTATTTAATTTCTTGGATGACAAGGAAAATTTTGTGTTTGCAATTGAATTTAGGCATAAAAGCTGGTTTGTAGATGATATATATGACATTTTAAGAAGCAAAAATATAGCATTTGTAATTGCAGATTCAAGTCGCTATCCTAAAGAAAAAATTATAACTGCTAATTTTGCATATATTCGACTTCATGGCCCAAAAGAAATGTTTTCTTCAAGCTACTCAGAATCTGAGCTTAAAAATCTTGCAATAGATATAAAGGAATATTCTAAAATTTGTGAAAAAATTTACGTATATTTTAACAATGATTTTAACGGTTATGCAGTGGAAAATGCCAAAACCTTAGTAAAGATTTTGGAAAATATTTTATAAATAAAAGGCCTCCTTAAAGGAAGCCTTTTTGTTTACCAGTATTCGTGCCAATATTGCAACAATCTTGCCAATGCTTCTAAAAAGAAATAATCACCCCATATTGTGTGTTCATTCACACCTTCATTTTTCGGTTTATTATAAACACCATGCAAAAGCAAACCGTCTGAATTCAGCTCTTTAGAGGCTAAGTAGTTTGTCGACAATGAAAATACCATATTTTTTACTGCATTTTCATAATACTCTCTGTACTCATCACAAAGTGGTATAAACTTTAACATCTCTAATATTCCACAGGCACAAATTGCTGCTGCTGAGCTGTCTCTTGGCTGCTCACCTTCTGTGAAAACCAAGTCCCAATAAGGCACATAGTCTTCTGGCAATCTGTTAAGAAAATAATTCAAAAGTTTTTTTGCAACATCCATGAAAGCCCAATCCCGTGTGTACTTGTAACTCAAAACAAATCCATATATCCCCCAAGCCTGCCCTCTTGCCCAGCACGAATTGTCCGAATATCCTTGATGAGTTGAGCCATATATAGGCTTACCTGTTTCAACATCAAAATAGAATGTATGGAAGGTTGACGCATCTTCTCTTACTATATTCTCGGCAGTCATTTGTGCGTGTTTGAGGGCTATATCAAAAAACTTCTTATCACCTGTCTGTATGCTTGCCCAATACAAAAGCGGAAGGTTCATCAGACAGTCTATTATTATCCTACCTTTTTGGGTAGGATCGTCCATAGCACCCCATGCCTGAATTACACCGGGTTTTTCCGAGTACCTTGTACAAAGCTGCCTTGCCGCTTCTATTGCAATGTCTTTTGCTCTTTCATCATTTGCTACCTTGTAACCTGCAAACAAGAAAGAGTATATAAAAATCCAAGGTCGTGAGTATCTACGTAGCTCTTACTTTTGAGTCTTTTTTTCAAAGCTATCCAAATGCCTTTTAGCTAAGTCCTTATATTTTTCCTCACCTGTGAGTTCATATGCAAGCCAAAGCATACCAGTATAAAATGACGATGTCCAGTAGATATTATCTACAACATCATACTTGAGGCTTTTGCTTGCAGGTGATAAAAACTTGTCATCAAATTTTTCTATCATCCTATCGAGCTTTAAAAGTACAAGTTTAAGAACTCCTTCTACAAATGCTCTGTCTACCATAGGTGAGCTGCTAAATTTAAGCTTATCTTTTATACCTTCATCTTTTATTTTAAGCATCTTTAATCCTCCAACTTTTTGTACTCTGAATTTTGCCATCTCTTTTTTAGTAAAAATGCTGCCATTTTTGGCTGTCTTTGTCTTGTAAATACACCTTTTCTGTTGCCCATTACTCTGTGAACAGCCTGCTTTGTTGCAAAGTCTGCAAAATTCCAAACATGCTCGCCTACTACAAAATCTAATCTATCAAAAACTCTGTGAAATCTTTCTAACATTTCGCATTGATACTCTTCAGAAAACATGACAGGTGGGTCGCTATGAAATCCCGCTATAGTATCGGCTCCATATTCTGAAACAATAATCGGTTTTTTGAATAGTTCATACCAACGTTTTAATTCTTTCTCTAATTGAAATTCTATCAAATCAAGTTTCCCACAATCTGTATACCATGAGTAGTATCTGTTTACACATATGACGTCAACAAGACTTCCCACTTTTGTCTCATCAGGAAATGAAGATTCAACTATCGTTACAGGTCTTGTACTATCAAGTTTTTTGACCTCATCTACTACTTTTTTGAAATATTCATATGCCTCTTCTTCGTATGTTGCTGCCTCATTTGCCACGCTCCACATTATTACACATGGATGATTTTTATCCCTTGCTATAAGCTCCCTTATTACTTGAATATGATGTTTTAGAGTTTCTTCGTTTACCCTGTCTTTGCAGAACACTTTCTCATTTTTGTTGAAAAAGTTCATACCAACAGCTGGTGCTTCATCTATTATTAAAATACCTTGCTCGTCTGCCAAATTCAAAATCTCCTCTGCATATGGATAATGCGAAGTTCTGAATGAGTTAGCTCCTATCCATTTCAGCAGATTAAAATCTTTTATGGCTATTACAGGATCATATCCTTTTCCTCTTATATCAGCATCTTCATGCTTGCCAAATCCTTTTAGGTAAATTGGTTTGTTGTTGAGTAAAAGTTTATTGCCCTCAACCTTTACAGTCCTAATTCCTACTGGAAGAGTATAGAGGTCTTCAACCACACCATCTTCAATGGTTTCAACGTTCAATGCGTAAAGGTACGGATTGTCAGGTTCCCAAAATTGCGCATCAGAAATTTCAAGTATCCCACTTTTCCCTATATTCTCTGCAACTTTCTTCCCTTCCTTATCAACAACTGTCACCCTTACTTCTTTCTTATCGCACTCTTGTCCTTCTATTTCAATTTCATAATTAATAATGCCTTTTTTATCTAGTTGCAAAAATTAATAAACGGTTTTAAACATATTAAAATTTTTAATAAAATATATTTGCCTGGCTTCTAAATTGTGCTATAGTATTTATGGATGATATAAATATGAAAGCAAAAGAAGTTCTGGAATTATTAGTAATATCAAGACCAACCCTAACTAAGTATGTAAAAGAAGGGAAAATAAGAGTAACGGTTATGCCAAATGGATTTTATGATTACAACTATTTATGCAAGGGTTTCAACTCCAAAACTAAAGAGGGATTTAGAAAATCAAATTGAATTATTAAAACAGTTTTGTTTTAATAGTGGCTATAAAATACACGGAGTATTCTCTGAACAAGCATGGGGAATTAGCTTTGAAAAAAGAAATGAATTTTTTAAAATGCCCGATAGATATTCTTGCAGGTAAGGTACAAAGGGTTGTTATAGCCTATAAAGATAGGTTGAGCAGAGTGGGATTTGAATTGTTTAAACGCTTATTTAGAAAATTTAACACTGAAATAGTAGTTGCATCGGAAGTTGGAAGCAAGAAGCTTGATTCTCAGGAAATAATTGAAGAAATTATAAGTTTGCTCTACTGTTACAGTATGAAATTTTATAGCAAAAGAAAAATTCAAAAAATAAGAAAGCTTTTAGAAAGTGAGGTGTTTGAAGATAATACTCAAGAGGACAGAGCAAATACAGATAAACAAGAACCATGAGTTATGGAATTATTGTGATAAAGTGTGTTTTGCAGCAAAGAATTTATACAACTTTGCAAACTACACTGTAAGACAGGAATTTATAAAAAGTGGCAGGTGGATAAGATACAGAGAACTTGACAAAATGTTAAAAGACCATGAGAGTTATAAGAGCCTGCCAGCTCAGACTTCACAGCAAGTGCTAAGACTTCTTGATAAAAACTGGAAGTCATTTTTTAAAGCAATGAAAGAATGGGGCAAAGATAAAAGTAAATTTTTGGGTAGACCTAAATTACCAAAGTATAAGAAAAAAGACGGCAGGGCTATTTCTATTTTTACAAATCAGCAGTGCAAGATTAAAAATGGTTATTTGACTTTTCCGAAGACAGAATTAAAGCTAAAGACAAGGATAACAGACAAATTAAAAGAAGTCAGGATAATACCAAAAGGAAGCATTTATGTAGTTGAAATAGTTTATGAAAAGGAAATAGCCAAGGTAAAAAGACCACCAAAGAGGATAGCAGGTATAGATTTAGGGCTTAATAACTTTGTAACTTTAGTAAATAACATAGGCATAAAGCCTATTGTTATTAATGGCAAAGTTATTAAGTCAATAAATCAGTATTACAACAAGAAAAGAGCACAGCTTATGAGTTATGTAGGCAATAGAGGAAGTAGCAAAAGAATAGAGAAGTTGACTTTAAAGAGGAACAACAAGATTAAGGATTTTATGCACAAAGCAAGCCGTTTTATAGTCAACTGGTGTAAGCAACACGAAATAGACACCCTTGTTGTTGGGTATAATCCAAACTGGAAGCAGGAGATAGAGCTTGGCAAAGTAAATAATCAAAATTTTGCGAGACTTGTCAAGAATTTTGTGTTTCCAATTTATAACGCAAGTTGTAAAGTTGGGTTATGTTATTGATGCATTTTCTAATACTGGGAACTCCATTTTTCCATTTTGTACGGCGTAAGTTCTCTCGCTGTAAGTAAATATTAATTTCTAAGACTTCAACAGACTGAAAGTATCCACCTGAATTTACTTCTTGCCTTTTCAATCATGCTATTTACACTTTCAACGGCGTTTGTGGTGTAGATATGCTTCCTTAATTCCTCAGGGTATTTCATATGGGCAAGATAAAACTCTGCTTTTTCTGATATTGCTTTAATAAATCGAGGATATTTTGAAAGGTATCCATCGCAAAGTTCTTTAAATTTCAGTACAGCTTCGTCAAAATCGGAGGAAGAAATTCTAAGTCTGTCTAAACTCTTGTTAAAAGCTGAAGCATCCTCTTTTGTCATATGTTTTCTGACATTACGTTGGAGGTGGACAAAACACAGTTGATGGTCAGCAAGAGGATAAGCAAGTTTGACAGCATCTATAATACCAGGGAAGTCATCACTTATGACAATTAGAATCTCTTTTAGCCCTCTTGTAATTAAGTCTTCAAATACTTTCATCCAATCAGCCTTATTTTCTTTGCCGAAGAAAGTGTAGACACCGAAAATGTCTTTTTTACCTTCTAAGTCGATACCGAGGACAACATAACAAGTAGCTTGTTTAACCTTAGAATTATCCTTAACTTCACAATGATAACCATCGATGATGAGAGCAAAAGCACTTGTTGGTAGTTCTCTTTGTTTGAATAACTGAAGCTCATTTTTAAGGTCTTCTTTGATTTTTAGTATTTCATTTTCGGAATATGGAAGATTCAAAGCTTTCAAAGTCTGGACAAGGGAACTTTCGGAATAACCATTGACGACTAAAGACATAAGCAGGTCAGTGTATGAACTATCAACTCTTTTGTAGCGGTCAGGGAGGATAGAAGGTCGGAAATTACCAGTACGTGTGCGAGGGACAGAGATTTCAAGACTGCCAACAGGTGTTGCAAGTTTTCTATCGTAAAAACCATTGCCTTTGTCATTGTCATTTTTAGCAAGGTACACTGATCTTTCCGATAACATAAAGCAATCGAGCAAGTTTTCTAAGAGTTGCTTTAGAGCTGGGCGGTTAGGATCATCTTTGGAGCAATACATATTTAATACTTGCTCTACAGCCATGTTTTTAGCAGTCTCAATAATTTCGTTTTTATTCATTTTAAGTAGCCCCCTTGATAATTATTTCAATACTAATTATACAGTGGACACAATTTTATTTTAACTCCCAATTTTGCTTCTATACCATTTAATCAGTTTGTAAATATGCTCAAGTATAAGTGTGAAGAAGAAGGGATTAGTGTAATAATTACAGAGGAGAGCTACACAAGTGGCTGCAGTTTTTTAGATGGGGAAGAAATCAAAGAAATAAATTATAATCCACGTCGAAGAATAAAGAGAGGCTTATTTAGGAGCAACAAAGGGATATTAATAAATGCGGATGTTAACAGTGCGTATAACATTATAAGAAAAGTATTCCCCGAAGCATTTGCTGAGGGGATAGAGGGTGTGGGGTTACACCCAGTTAGGTTGAATGTAGCCTAACAAAGAATAGTATTTAGCAAAATTTTAAATAGTTTTTAATACTTTAAACACTATTCATAACCTTACTCACCTGAGAATAGAAAAAGCTAAGCTATTGCTCACGCAAACCAACTATTCTGTAAATGAAATTGCTTTAAAAGTAGGATACATATACCCTAACAGTTTTATAGAGACTATAAATAATTTTGTGTAAAGTATAAGGACCTCCTTCTTGGTAAGAATCAAAATATAAACAAAAATATCCAAGAAGGAGGTTTTTTGTTATGGAAAATGTTTTAACAAAAGAGCAGCTCTTAGAGTTTATAAGAAAAAACAATATTCAGAGCGTAAGTGATATTTACGAAAGTTTAAAAGACTTGTTTAAGGATGTACTTCAAAGCTTTTTAGAAGCAGAGATTGAAGAAACTCTAGGTTATGAGAAATATGACGTTAAGAACAAACAAACTACTAACTCTCGAAACGGATATACTCAGAAGACTGTAAAAACAAAATTTGGAGAGATGGAAATTGATATACCAAGAGACAGAGAAGGTGAATTTGAACCCAAGATAATTCCCAAATATAAGAGAGATATCTCTGAAATTGAAGATAAAATAATTGCTTTGTATTCCAGAGGAATGACAACAAGAGATATTCATGACCAAATAAAAGATATCTATGGTATTGAAGTATCTGCTGAGATGGTAAGCAAAATTACAGAAAAAATAATACCAGAGATAAGAGAATGGCAAAACAGACCGTTAGAAAAGATATATCCGTTTATTTTCATGGATGCGATCCATTACAAGATAAAAGATGAGGGTAAAATTGTGAATAAAGCTGCCTATGTTGTTTTAGGTATTAACATTGAAGGATACAAGGATGTTTTAGGAATATGGATAGGAGAATGTGAAAGTTCAAAGTTTTGGCAAGGTCGATTGAATGATTTAAAGACAAGAGGTGTAGAAGAAGTCCTGCTGTTTTGTGTCGATGGGCTAACTGGTTTAAAAGAGGCAATAGAAGCAGTATTTCCAAAGAGTGATATTCAAAGATGCATTATTCTACCTTAATGAGAAACTCCTTTAAGTATGTTTCGTATAAACACATAAAAGAATTTTCAAGAGATTTCAAGAAAGTATACCAAGCGATAAATGAAGAAGAGGCTTTTGAGAATTTTTGTCAAATAAAAGAAAAATGGGGGAAACAATATCCTTACGCATTCAGAAGCTGGGAAAGCAATTGGGATTTGTTAACTTCGTTTTTCAAGTTTTCCCCAGAGATTAGAAGAATAATCTATACAACAAACATTATAGAAGGTGTCCACAGACAGTTTAGGAAAGTTACAAAGTCAAAATCAGTATTTCCAAATGATATAGCTTTAGAAAAGACGCTTTATCTTGCGACCAAAAATATTGTAAGAAAGTGGACTCAGAGGTATAAAAATTGGGATATAATACTGGATCAGCTTTTGATAATGTATCCTGAACGGCTGAAAGAATATATAAAGTAGATAGCAATCGTCAGTTCGTGTTTTTTTAACTGCTTCTATAGAAGCAGTTAAAAAAACAAATAAAAAAGAGAATATTATAACCCAGTATTAAATTTTCTCCATGAAGTTAAAAATTTATGCATAAAAAATATTAAAAAGGTAATACTAAAAAATAGAAAGTTGGCAATTAAATTCTGAATGATTACTTACCAAGAAGGACGGTTTATCTTAAATACACAAAATTATTTACACACCCGTTTTATAAACGTCTTTAAGAAAAAGGTGGGACTTTCACCAACAAAGTACAGGACTCTTTATAGCTCTCAAAATTAAAGGTGGGCTTTTTCGCCCACCCTTTTTATTTATATTTTACTTTTCCAGAACAATGGTCAATATAGACCTTGCTGGAGACTTTCCACAGAATATTTTCTCTCCAATAACCATACTAAACTCTATTTCCTCTGGGTTTTTATTAAAGACAACCACTGCTAAAGTATCGTCCTGGTTCTTCGCTGCCAAAACTTTAAGTCTTGCATCACTGCAGCTACTTTTGACTACTTTAGCTCCCGGCCTTATGAATTTAGAAAAATGCCCTATATAATAATATGCATTTTGATAGTAAATCTTTTTCTGGTCTTTATCAACTATTATTGGAGCGTCGCAAAAGTTCCCTACATGATTAGGTCCACCCATTGTGTCAAGAACAATATTCCAATCCATAAATCCAATTGTGTAACTGTTAAAATCACCAATTATCTCATGAGCATACCTTTCTCCAAGCTCCCAGGAACCAAGCTTTACTCCACCTTCCTGACAACCTTCGGTAAACACCAAATTGACATCAGGAAATTCTTCTTTTATTTTTTTGAGCTGGTCAAAATGGTCTCCTCCATACCAGTGGAATGCAACTCCCCACACATACTTAGCAGCTTCTTTGTCACTCAAAATTGTTTTTACCCTGTCATATATGATGTCTTTGTTGTGGTCCCATATAAGTATTTTTATATGGGAAAGCCCTTCTTCTTCAAGAGTTGGTCCTAAGTAATCCTTCACAAAATCCCTTTCTTCTTCAGCTGTGTATATGCACGACTCCCACACTTGAGTTGCCATCGGCTCATTTTGAACTGTTACAGCCCATATATCAATCCCTTCTTCTTTATATGCTTTTATGAATTTGCAGAAAAACCTTGCCCATGTTTTTTTATACTCATCTTTTAGCTTTCCACCATGGCACATATCACCATTTGTTTTCATCCATGCAGGCGGACTCCATGGCGAAACGAGGATTTTGAGGTCTTTGCAATACTCCTTTATCCTTTTTAGAAGTGGAATTACCATCTTTTTGTCTCGTTCAATGTTAAAGTGTTTCAGTTCTATATCTCCTTCAACATCATCACAGCTATAACTGTCAACACAAAAATCACAGCTGTTCATGTGAATTCTACAAAGTTTGTAGCCAAGCCCCTTTTCAGGGTCAAAGTACCCTCTTAAAATCTCTTCTTGCTGGTGTGGGAAAAGTGACATTATATTTACCGCGGCAGCCTCTGTAAGTGCTCCACCAAAACCTATTACCTCTTGAAATGTACTGGATGGCTCAATTGTTATAACAGTTTTCTTTTCTATTTTTGTGCGTTCTTTTAAGTTGTTTATTAGCTGCATAGGAATACTAAAACTCTTTGCTGTAATATAATTTGAAAGACTTTTGAACATTTTTAAACCTTCCTTTCCTTTACTTTCTTATTAAGAGTTTTATATATTCTAATTCTACATTGATAGCTTCATATAAGTAAATACACTGAATTTTAGAAAAGGTTTTAATTTTGGCGAAAAAAAATAATTCTAATTGGTTGCTTATTTATTACCCCTTCACAGCACCCAGGGTAACCCCTTTTGTAACCTGTTCGTTCAGGGCAATATATACTATCAGTGATGGAAGAGCTACTATTGTCATTACAGCAAACTGGACTGCATAGTTAGATGCATACTGACCTGCAAAGTTGTAGACTGAAAATGGTAGGGTTCTGAACTTGTCGGATGTCAAGTACGTTGCCGCCATAATAAATTCGTTCCATGTATTCAAAAATGTGGTAACAGTTATGGTGACCAGTGCAGGTTTTGAAAGTGGTAGAATAATCTGAAACAGGATTCTAAATATGCCGCAACCATCTATGATTGCCGACTCTTCTAAAGCTCGTGGAATACTTCCTATAAACCCCGTCATCAAGAACACTGCCTGTGGCAGTGAAAATGCAACGTATGGAATTATTAGTGCAAAATATGAATCCAGCATCTTAAGCTGTCTGAAAATAACAAAGTTGGGTAGAAGCGTTGCATGAATTGGTATCATGAGTCCCAGCAAAACATATGTTAAAACTTTATTGCTCCACTTCCATTCCATCCTTACAAATGCATACCCCATCATCAGCGAAAACAGAACAACAAGCAGAACAGACGTCACATTTACAATTACACTATTGATAAAATATTGCGGAATTTTTCCATCTCTCCATGCAAGATAATAATTTATAAACTGTGGGGGATTGGGAATTTTGAGTATATTTGCGCCATATACATCTCCACTTTTACAAAGCGAAAAGTCAATCAGCCAAACAAGTGGAAACAGCTGTCCAATTGAGAATAGTCCCAGCACAACAAGAAGCACAGCTCTGCTTTTTTTGTTGAAACTACTTTCCCTTGCCACGTCAAAACCTCCCATGTCTTGTTAAAACTCATAATTTTCTGGTTTAAATATCTTCTGGAAAAGAATATTGACAGCCAAACATGCTATAACAAATAGCACTGAAATTGCATTAGCATAACCATATTGATATGAATTAAATGCACGAATGTAAAGATAGTTGGCCAAAAACTGGCTCGCATCGCCGGGACCACCGTTTGTCGTTAAATAAACTGTTTCCATTTGTTTTAAAGCATATATAATAGCTATTGTAAAATTAACCTTGATAACTGGCTGAAGCAAGGGCACAGTAATCTTTGTATAAAGCTTAACACCTGTTGCACCATCAATCATTGCTGCCTCATAAAGTTCTTCTGGTATACCCTTTAGACCTGCGTAGTAAATCAAAAGTGCCCAGCCAAAACCCTGCCACATACAGATTATAATAACTGATATTAAAGCTGTTTTGGTATCCCCCAACCACTGCTGTTTTAAAAAACCTAAGTGCAAAAAGTCAAGTATCTTGTTTATAAGCCCATATTGAGGGTCATACAAACTTACCCACATACGTGATGTTACAACAACTGGTATCACACAGGGTATAAAGAATATGGTTCTGAAAATTTTTTCCGCTCTACCGCCAATTTTATCAATTAATATAGCAAACGTAAGAGCTATTGGATGTTGAACAAATACATATGCAAGAGCAAGAAATATAGCGTTTCTAAGTGATTTCCAAAATGTTGTATCTGAAAATATTATCTTCTTGAAATTTTCAAGACCTACAAAATTTGGCCGACCAATCCCTGACCAGTCAGTCATTCCAAGATATACACTGAGTATAATTGGAAAAAGAATTGCAAACGTGTATATCAAAAGTCCCGGCAAAACCAGCAACAAAATGGTCCTTTTGTCTGACAAAACCTTGTACATATTGTCACTCCTTGTGAATAAAATTCCTGCTCCCAAGACATTCTTTTTAAATATCTTGGGAGCAGGTGATTTAATTTTTTAAAATTACTTAACTTCTAACTTTGCAAGCTCTTCAATCTTTGCTAAGAACTTTTCAGGTGTAATAGCCTTTGCAACAAGCATCTGGCAAAGTGTTTCTGCTTCTGTTTTAAAGTTTGGTGTAAACGCATCTTGCCATACTGTGCCACTTACAGATGTTGCACTGCTAAATATCTGTGTGAGCTTTTTCTGAAGAACTGTTTCTTTTCCTGTCATAAACTTTTCCCAGTTCTGCCCTGGAACAACAAGTCCTTGTTGCCAACCAATCTTTGCCCATCTTGTTGGATGCATCATGTAAAGAAGAAGTTTCATTGCCTCATTCTTAACCTTTGAACTTGCAGAAACTGCATATCCACCGCCATGCCATGCTAAAATGTCTGTCTTTTTGCCCTTGCCACCAGAAATTATTGGGAAGTATGTTGCATCAACATTCTTTTTGAAAGAATCAGAGAAGTTTGGATTAGCTGCCATTCCAACTTCCCATGAACCCATGTAGTACATCGCTGCTTTTTCCTGAGCAAACAAATTGTTTGCTGCACCGTAGTCTGCTGCAACAAAAGCGTCTTGGAATCCGCCTACATTCACAAGCTCAACCAAGTCTTTTGCAGCTTTTAAAAGAACCTGGTTTTTTGATATAGATTTTTTCGAAATTGCATCGTAAATTAATCTTTGGTCCCCGCTTTCTTTCACAACAAGCTCCTGATACAAAATTGCCAGTATCCATTTATCTTTACCGTTTATTGCAATTGGAGCAATGCCATTTTTCCTGAATACTTTTGCTGCGTTCAAGAGCTCACTAAATGTTGTTGGCACCTTTACATTGTATTTACTGAACAGCCCTTTGTTGTAATAGAGGACCATAAAATCTGTATTTCTTGGAAGTCCGTATATCTTACCATTATACATAAAATCTTTTAATGAAGATGTTTTAAAACCGTAGTCTTTTATCTGTTCTGGTTTTATTTCAGCTGCATACCCTGCTTTCATGACCGGTAAGAAGAATGATGGCTGACCCCATACCATGAAGATGTCTGGCATCTGATTTGTTGCAACATAAACTTTGAATTTCTGCTTGTAAGGCTCATCCTGAAGTGCTTCGACCTTAATCTTGACATTTGGGTTTGCTTTCATATAGCTGTCAATTAACATCTGCTCAAGCTTACCTTGGTTGGAGGTCCTATCTGGTAGGTTGGAGAAAAATTTGATTTCTATAGTTTTTTTAGTCGATGCAGAAGCTGTAAAAGTACCTTGAATACCTGCAAATAAGCTAACAATCATTACTGTTACAAGTAAAACCGAAATAAATACTTTTAAGGTTCTCTTTGACATCACTTTTCCCTCCTTTTTGATTCTTTGTTAATTTTTAAAGATCTCTCTGGGGCGCCCCAAAATCAAAGGTAGAATTGATTCTGTCTTGGTTAAATTATATCAGCATACTTTCACAATTTTAAGGTGACAATTTTTAAATTTGGTTTGCATTTTTTATGGATATTTTGAGCATGCAAGTTATTAATTGTTATTAAAATTATGATGATTGATGGCAAGATGTACTTCTAAAAAAGAATATCTTGTGAATTTTATATATGAAGTTGTATAATATACTTTGACCTGTAGAATAAAAGTGAGCTTCAAAAGAAGGTGTTTTGGTAAAATGCTTTTAAAGCTCAAAAATTATTTTTTACGTCTGAGCATAAAATACAAGATACTCATTCTCTTCTACAGTATAATAGTGGTAACCTCCTTGGTGCTGGCTTTATTTTCATATACCATTTCAACAAACCAGCTAAAAGAAGAGGTTGGAAATCTACTTTTAAGAGACACAAAAAGAATTGCTGCCAGCATAGATTTTCTTCAAAGAGATGTAAATGAACTTTCATCATTTTTGTTTTTAGATCAAAGAGTGCAAAACTTTATCAGCCCGCGCCCTGATTTTACTAAATATTCCTTAGAACCACTGGCAAGCCTTCTTGCTTCCAAAGATTATATAAGTTTTATTATGCTCTACTCTTTTCAAGGTGATAAATATTACTTTTCAAATGACAATAGCACTGGAGTTGCTGATTTTTATGAACTAAAATCTACAGATTTTTTAAAACAAATTATAAAAAACAAAGGTGCACCTATATGGCTGAGTCTAAATAGCTTGCCTTTCACTCTAATTGCAAAAAACAATTACCCTAAGATTGCCATGGCAAGGCTTCTTTTAGACTTCAATACATACGAGCCTGCAGGAGTGCTTATAATATGTATAAACATACCAACCATTGAAAAAATCTATATGGAAGATTTAAAGGAAAAAGAAGCATGTTTTTTTATAGCTGACAGTAGCAACAAAATTATCTCCTTTGAGAGCACAACACCACAGTTTACAGCTACATTTGCTCAGAAGCTTTTGAATAAAAACATCCTAAGTAGAGAAAATGAAATAATCACTGCCAATTCGTCAAAACTTTTAATTACTTCAAGTTATATCCCAACTTCCAACTGGCGGCTTGTGAGCATTGTTTCGTTAGAAAATGCCATAAATGCTATTAGAAATTCGTTTGTCCTTCTATATATTAGGGTACTTATACTCTGTCTTATCTTTGCTTTTGTAATCTCCATGTATTTTTCTTCTATGCTCACAGCTCCCCTCCAGAAACTTGTAAGTTCTATGAAAAAAGTGCGGCAGGGTAACTTTCGAGAACAAGTAAATATTGACCCGCATGCAAGTGATGAAATTGCAATAGTTGTTTCTGAATACAATAATATGGTTGAAAAAATAAATGAATTGATAAACAAGGTATTAAAGTTGGAAATTCACAAAAAAGAAGCAGAACTAAAAGCACTTGAGGCTCAGATAAATCCTCATTTTCTTTACAATACTTTGGATACTATATTTTGGAAAGCCGAAAAATCTCATGATAGTGAAATAAGCGAGATGATTTATTCTCTTTCAAGACTTTTTAGACTTACCTTAAACAGAGGAAGTGAGTTCATTCAGGTAAAAGGTGAGAAAGAACTAATAGAACATTACCTCTTCTTGCAGAGCAAAAGATATAAAAATAGACTTCAGTACTCAATTGAAATTGACTCTGAAATATTGGACTATTATATCCCTAAATTGATTTTGCAGCCTTTTGTTGAAAATGCAATTGTTCACGGTATGGAAAATTCAACAGCCCCAACTTTTATTCAGATAACAGGCAAAAAAGAAGGTGAAAACTTATGCTTTACCATCAAAGACAACGGAATTGGAATGTCGAAAATGCAGCTCGATAGAATCAAAGACCTTTTAGAATCAGGAAAGGAAGCTACTTTTGGATATGCTATCAAAAATGTCAACGAAAGATTAAAACTTTACTATGAAACACACTTCAAATTGAATATACAAAGCCAGCCAGGACAAGGTACAGAAGTAAAATTGATACTTCCTATAGATTATATTTCAGTAGAAAGTTGATTGTAAGAATATTTTGTAAAAAAAGGAGATGAAAAGGATGACAAAGTTACTTATTGCTGATGATGAGCCAGAGGTAATTGAAGGTATTTCAACTCTTGTTGATTGGGAAAGTAATGGAATTAAGATTGTTGGATGTGCAACAAACGGTGAAGAGGCACTTGAGAAAATTAGGATGCTTTGCCCTGACATTGTTTTGATAGACATTAAAATGCCTAAGTTAGATGGACTGCAAGTAATTGAAAATGCCAAAAAAGAAGGGTATATATTTGAAAGTATAATCTTAAGCGGGTATGATGACTTTTACTTTGCCCAAAAAGCACTTGAGCTAAGGAGCCTGAATTATCTGCTAAAGCCTTGCAAACCAAAAGAAGTTTTAGATGCAGTACTAAAGGCTAAAAATGTCCTTGAAAAAGAAAGGGAAAAAGAGGCTCTGATAAATAGATACATAGAATATTACAATGAAACTTTGCCAATTTTAAAAGAGAGAATTCTAAATGAGGTTATATTTGGCATCCGCAGCAAGGAAGAGATAGAAAAGCTTTTTGATAGGTACAATATAAAACTTTCATCTGGAAAATATTGCATTGCTCTTGCCAAATTTGATATTGAAAATGTTTCCGATACTTATCCAACTTCTTTTGTAAAACAAGAAGCATACATACTTGCATGTGTTAATTTAATTCAAGAAGAATTAGAAGTCTTTAGATCAGAAGTTTTCAGAGGTAGAAATGAGATAGTTATATTAATTAACTCAGACTTTGAATTTGATAGAGAAACGATAGATACTATTCTTACAAAAGTCAAAAGAAGTGCCAGCGATAAGCTTGGAGTGAAACTTTACTTTGGAGTCAGTAGATGGGGAGATAAAATTGAAAAAATCAACTCTTTATATGAGCAAGCTTTAAATGCTTTAGAGCTTAAATTCTTTGCCGACGATATTGACATATTACATTATGATGATATTTGCCTCAGTAAAAATACTACTTATTACCCAATTGATGAAGAAAGATCAATAATAAATAGCCTCTTGCTGTGCCAGAAAGATGTTATTAAAGATAAAGTCGAAAGTTTTATAAACTCATTGTATTCTACCAACACATTTAACAAATGGTTTATAAAGTCGGCTGTTTTGGCATTACTGGGCAGTATCATCAAAGTCTGCCATGAGAAATGTATTGATTTAAATGATGTAGTAAGCAGCAAGGTTTTTGAAAACATTTTAAAAACTGAGAAAAAAGAGCTATTTAAAGCATCGCTACTTAGCTTTTTAAATGCAGCAGTAGACAAAATTGAGCAGATCGAAAATAAAAATCTAATCGTTAAAGCAGCTATTAGCTTTATTGAAAAAAACTATAACAAGAACATTACATTAGAAAGTGTTGCTAAAGAGGTATATGTAACTCCTGCGTATTTGAGCATTCTATTTAAAAGGGAACTGAAGATTAATTTTGTTGATTACCTCCATAAAATCAGAATTCAAAAAGCCCAGGAACTTTTGAAAAACCAAAATTTAAAAACATATCAGGTTGCAAATATGGTTGGCTTTTCTGATGAGAAGTATTTTTCTCAAGTTTTCAAAAAGTATACTGGTCTTACACCAAGCCAGTTCAGGGAGAGCCTGCTTTGAAATTTATTCAAGCCTTATCACAAGCTCTCCCTTAGCATATACCTCTTTTACATTTAAATCCTCATCCATCAATACAAAATCTGCTGAAAAGCCCTCTTTTACCCTGCCGCACTCAAGTGAAAAAAGTTTTGATGGATTGTAAGTTGCTGCCATGAGAGCATCTTCTAATCTAATTCCAATCTTTATTAGGTTCTTTACTGCCTTATCAATTGTCAAGGTGCTGCCAGCTATTGTGTCATCTGATAACCTGCAAATTCCATTTTCAACTTTTACTCTTAGGCTTCCTAAACTGTATTCACCATCACTAAGGTCTGTTGCAGCAATAGAATCACTGATTAGTATAATGTTCTCTGCACCTTTTAGTTTGTATACAAGTTTAATAATCTCAGGTGACAGGTGAATAAGGTCGCAAATAAGCTTTACTTTAAATATTGTTTTATTTTCTTTTTTACAAACTTAATTCAATTTTTTAAATCATATATCAAAGTATTTTTAGTACTGAGAATGATTATTTCGTTATAGGTGATATATTCTTATTATTTCATTTATTATGTCTTTGTTTATATATGCACCGCTATTGCTTTGATATCCATCTATTAGCTCTTTTAATTCTTTTTTGCTAATTATTCCCTTCTCAAAAGCAGCACATAAAATACCCAACGTGCCAGTCGAGTTTATTCCATACTTTTTACAGATTTTTCGTACTGGTTTATCATTTGAAACACAAATAATTTTTTCTTGGAGTGCTATTGAAATTACGAGTCTATCATAAACTGAAAGAGCTTTGAACTTTTTTAGCTTCTGAAAAAACCTATATCCCTCTTCTGTTTCAAGATTTGCAATATCATATCCTAAATCCTTGAGTTTTTTAATAACCTCAGCTGGTAGCTCTTTTGATACAACGAAACCAGAGACAAAGACTTTTGAAAAAACCTGAAGAGGAATTTCAAGATAGCTTAGCCTTTGAAAATCTATTACCACATTTGTATCAAGTATTGCTACTTTATCTATGAGTTTCTTAATCTTCTCTCTCATCCATCATCCACTTCTTTGCGCTTTCTCTTGCATCTTCAACACTAATTCCAAGAAGTTCTGCCACCTTGTTAATTCCTATTTGTTCCTTCATAAAAAGCATTCTTACTATCTTCTCATGTGCGGTATTTTTTTTGAAGTAAGGCATTGGATCAGGTTCTTTTTTAGAGTAACCTTTCATGTTCAAGTATTTCAGCCATTTTTGATATTCTTTATCACTGATATATTCATAGTCGTTTAAAACATGCAAAAGAGCTTTTAAACTTACTCGTAAATCTTTTTTGATGTATATGAGATCATTCCATGATAACTGACTTTTGAGTAAGACAGAATACTTAGCAAGACTTTTCCGCGGAATCAAAAAATATCCTGCAAATTTGTCAGCAATTTTTTCGTAAATGTTCCTGCGAGTAGACTGTAGAATAACTTGTCTGTATTGGTTTCTGTCAAATAAAATGTGAGCATACTCATGAACAATACTAAATATCTTTCTCTCTTCTGGAATGTTCTCATCATCGTTAATAACTATAAAACAACCCTTTTGGTCATGCAAAGCAGACACTCCAAACATGTCTGGCATATCAAATTTTTCAAAAATTATTCTTATTCCCTTATTTTCAAAACATTCAATGATTTCCTCTCCTCTGCTTTCACCAATGTTTAACCATTCTCTTTCTTCTAGTGCTATCTGTTCTATTTGAAGTTTTATCTCCTTTGATATTTGCTTTTCCTTAGAATCTATTTTGAGATTATACTGCTGTGGAAGATAGGAAATCTTTTCACCAGCAAGTTCATAAATCTCATACACCCTGTTTATCAAATCACAGACTTTGTACTGAACGGTTGAGATAGATTCTTTATTTAAAACATGAGCCCTGAATAAAAAAGCCATTTCTTCATGTTTGTTTTCAAGAAAATAATCTAACGGCTTTCCAAAAAATTCAGCTATTTTGAAAAGCTTCTCGCTATCAATAATCACTTCACCTTCAAGGTATTTAGTCATAGTCTGCCTGGCAACTCCAATTAAATCTGCAAGTTGCTTTATCTTTACATTCTGTTTTTTCATTAAAACGTATATATTATTCCCAATTACCTTTGCTAATGACATGTTAGCTCACTCTCATCAATTTTTTGTTATAAATATTTTACACTATTTAAACTATTATTGCAATAAAAATGTTAATTTTATTTAACATTCTAATTTGCATCGCTACTTAGCTTTTTAAATGCAGCAGTAGACAAAATTGAGCAGATCGAAAATAAAAATCTAATCGTTAAAGCAGCTATTAGCTTTATTGAAAAAAACTATAACAAGAACATTACATTAGAAAGTGTTGCAAAAGAGGTATATGTAACTCCTGCGTATTTGAGCATTCTATTTAAAAGGGAACTGAAGATTAATTTTGTTGATTACCTGCACAAAATCAGAATTCAAAAAGCCCAAGAACTTTTGAAAAATCAAAATTTAAAGACATATCAGGTTGCAAATATGGTTGGCTTTTCTGATGAGAAGTATTTTTCTCAAGTTTTCAAAAAGTATACCGGTCTTACACCAAGCCAGTTCAGGGAGAGCCTGCTTTGAAATTTATTCAAGCCTTATACACAAGCTCTCCCTTAGCATATACCTCTTTTACATTTAAATCCTTATCCATCAATACAAAATCTGCTGAAAAGCCCTCTTTTACCCTGCCGCACTCAAGTGAAAAAAGTTTTGATGGATTGTAAGTTGCTGCCATGAGAGCATCTTCTAATCTAATTCCAATCTTTATTAGGTTCTTTACTGCCTTATCAATTGTCAAGGTGCTGCCAGCTATTGTGTCATCTGATAACCTGCAAATTCCATTTTCAACCTTTACTCTTAGGCTCCCTAAACTGTATTCACCATCACTAAGGTCTGCTGCAGCAATAGAATCACTGATTAGTATAATGTTCTCTGCACCTTTTAGCTTGTATACAAGTTTAATAATCTCAGGTGATAGGTGAATAAGGTCGCAAATAAGCTCCACTTTAATATCGCTCAAAAGCGCATAAGTTGTAATAGAATTCTGTCTGTGATGTAGCTGTGGCATTGCGTTGAAAAGGTGAACAATATTTTTTGCACCAAGAAGGTGTGCTTTTGCCGCCTCATCAAAACTGCTATTTGTGTGACCAAGCGAAATGTTAATATCTTTCTCCGCTGCTTTTGAAAAAAACTCAACCGGATTTTCAAGCAGCTCTGGAGCAATCGCAGTGTCAATAATTTTCTCTTCACAGTTAGAAATCAATTCTTCTAACTTCTCAGCTGTTGGTCTTTGCAAAAATCTTCTATCGTGTGCACCTTTTTTGGCAGGGTTTATAAATGGTCCTTCTAAGAATATTCCGGGGATGTTTAGCTTAAAGTTTGGGTCTTTCTTTGCTTCTTTGATAGCTCTTGCAAGCTTGTATATGTTTTCAAACGGAGCTGATACAATTGTTGGCAGAACAGTTGTAACACCATGTTTAAAATAGTAATTTTGGATAGTTTTTAAATCATTCTCTGTAGTATCAAAAAAATCAACTCCACCAATACCATGTGTGTGTTTGTCAATAAATCCAGGTGATAAAATAAAATCTCTTCTGTCTATAATCTCATCTTTTCCAGTATCAATTCCTTTTTGCGTTCCCAAAACTTTCCCATCTTCTACAACCAAGACATTGTCCCTGATGAACGAATATCCATTAAAAATCTTTTTGACCAAAAACTTTTTTCTCATTTTTAAAACACCTCAAAATATATCTTTAATTTCTTTCCTGTTCTAAGCTAACTTTGCCACCTGCTGCCCAAAATCTTCCAACAATCCTATCAAGCCCTTCCTTTTTCCTCTCTTTACGCCACAGCCTGCAGTAATAACTTCCAAGCTTAATTAAATCACTTTCTGTCACTGTATTCTCAAGCCTTTTTATCGCTACTCTTATAGCCTGCCGAATAAATGCTAAATCTTCAGGAAGATTTGCATCAATAGCTTTTTGCAAAGCTTCTTCAAAACACCTTTTTAACCCTCGTTTCTCAGAAGTCCCCATTTGCACAACCTCTTTGCTTCCATACAACAGACCTTTTATATTATTTGCAATTTTCGACATACCAAACACTTTTCGTACATCAAGCAGCTTTTCGCTTTCACCAGAAAGAACAATATAACTTTTTTCCCAATCCCCATCACCTTCAGCAAGCTCAATTGTAGCAACAAAAAGCGGATATAAAAAACTAAACAAACACTCCTGCCCATCATCACCCCAGGATGTCACCAAAAAGCCTTGAATACCTTTTGTCTTAGCAGCCTCAATAAAATTTTTTATGTTCTCAATTGCTACTTCAAAGTCAGGATAAAACCTGTTCCAATTAGAAAAACCCGGACACACTATCTGATTTGATTGGTGATTATTTCCAAGACTCTCAATTCTGTTTATAAAATGCTCCTTGGGCATTGCTGCATAATCCCAGTTGGCTAAAATTGTCCTTTGCCATATATCGCTTTGCAAAAGTTTCTCCCATACCTTCCTTTCATCAGGCCTCAGAAACATACCTGTTAGCATATCTGCCCACATGATAGGAATCTTTCTGTATTTTTCTACCACATCTATCATATTTTTGTGATATTCTTCATATAGCTTTGGCCCTTCAAATATCCAATTCTTTTCCAAGCTTTTTCCTCTGCCGAGTGCCCATGTCTCATCCCCGCCGATGTGAACGTACTTAGATGGGAAAAACTCTAATACTTCATCTAAAAGTTCATAAGCGAATTTTTTTGCTTCTTCACTCGACAAATCAAGGCATCCTTCTCTTGGCAAATACCATTCACTGTATTTGGAGTACTCTGGAATTGATAAAATATTCTCCATGTGACCTGTTAACTCTAAGGATGGAAATACTTCAATTCCAAGATTTTTGCCGTACTCTATAATTTCTTTTAACTCCTCTTTTGTTAATCTTCCTCTACCCGCACCTATCTTAGGATGTTTTTCCCATGGAAAAAGGTCTTCAAAGTATATTGCAAAGTAGTTAATTTTAAGCAAAAATAGCCATCTCAATATGTTTTTAAAAGTTGATAAATTGGGCACTCCGCCCCTCGCAATATCAAGATGAAAGCCTCTAAAAGAAAATCTAAATTCTTCTTCTACTGTGACTTGCGGCAGTGCATCTTTTCTTTGAATTAAGAGCTGAACTATGGTGGCATAAGCAACATTAACATTTCCCCAGACCTTTACTTTTTTGTTCTCTATTGAAATACCTGTTCCAGGTCTTTCGACAATCTCTATTTTCCATGAGCCTTTTGGTATTGAAAACTCCCTTGAAATGAAATCTGGAAAGTTTTCAAAACCATCAAAGTCAAACCATTTCCCTGTGAAATCAACTTTTTTAGGCTTTGGAACAATTTTAAACATTTTTTGATATCTCCCTTCTGCAAGCAATTATTATGCCTTGTTAAAAATTATCAGTGCCCCAAAAAACAAATTTATTTGGCTCTCTTGCCAGGATACTTATCAGTTTTTCAGTTGAATCAACAAGTAAGCCTTCCAGCTTGAAAGGAGTAATAAGATTTAACATCAAACTATTGTCTTTAAACTCAGTACACCCAGTAAGCTCAAGGCCAATTGCCTTTGGATATTTAATTGCTTCTGCATTTTCATTGTTTATAATAAATTTTATAAACTCCATCAAAGGTATCTCTTTGTTTGATGAGTCAGAGCAGCCATATTCCAGTATAATTATTTCTTTGCCATTTTTTCTATAAAACAAATATGCAGCCAATCTCCCCTCAACAAAGTATCCTAAACTTGTTTTGGGTTCAAGGTTAACCCATCCAAGCCAATATTCCCTGTTTCTAACAACAGGGCCATTAAAATTAGTTGAGTATAGCTTGTAGATTTCATCTATAATTTCGACATTATTGTCTGACAAATTTATTTCTTTTATTTCCCCTGTTTGAGTAGTCTTAGATTCATGATATTTTTGAAAGGTATCTTTGTCAAGCAAACAAAATTCGCGCGGCAATACTTTATAGCCAAACCTGCCATAAAAATTATGTAAGGATGCAAACAAAATAGAAATGCAAAGTCTTTTTTTCCTCATTGTATCTACAGCCATGCAAAGTAACTTTGATGCAAGCCCCATTCCTCTGTACTCATGTTTTGTACTTACCTCTCCTATTCCACCAACTGTTATCTCTTTCCCATGAAAGTATATCTTTCTGTAGAATAATCTTACTGTACTTGCTATGTTGCTGTCATCTAGAGCAACAAAAATGCTGTTAATATCTCTGAAAGGATCATTGAAATAATGTCTTTTAAAATAATCAAGCCAAAAATCTAAATTTTGATTTTCTCCAAAAACACTTGCACAGTGGTAAAACCATTTTTCAAGTTCTGATTCTTTTAAGGTTCTAAATTGCATAAATGATCCTCCTTTTTGTACCAAGTAATATATATAGCCTTTTGCAGAAACGCTCAAGATGAGCATTATCAAGCTTTATACAATCTTCAAAAAAGTATTCCTTCCTCCTCATAGATAGTGTAAAATATAACTGTATAAAACATATTTTCTATGAGGAGGAGGATAAAATGTTTAAAAATCATAATAAACAACTCTCTTTTTTAGAACTTTATGAGGACGTTAAAAACCTCGCTCTCAATAACCCTCATAACCTTCTTGGCTTCTTCAATAAATACATCAATATCAATAACTTCATCCCTCAATCCTTCTTTAAAGCCTACTATAAATACTTCGGTAAACATAGATGCTTCTCTTTGCAATCTATGTTATGTGCTTTCTTCATCCAAAAAATCTTCAAATTCTCTACCTTAACTCAACTCCGTGCTGTCTTGCTCAACTCTTACCAGCTTAAATCCTTCTGCAACTTCGATAATATACCCTCTATCTCTACATTCTCAAGGGGAGTTAAAATAAAATTGTGTCCACTGTATAATTAGTATTGAAATAATTATCAAGGGGGCTACTTAAAATGAATAAAAACGAAATTATTGAGACTGCTAAAAACATGGCTGTAGAGCAAGTATTAAATATGTATTGCTCCAAAGATGATCCTAACCGCCCAGCTCTAAAGCAACTCTTAGAAAACTTGCTCGATTGCTTTATGTTATCGGAAAGATCAGTGTACCTTGCTAAAAATGACAATGACAAAGGCAATGGTTTTTACGATAGAAAACTTGCAACACCTGTTGGCAGTCTTGAAATCTCTGTCCCTCGCACACGTACTGGTAATTTCCGACCTTCTATCCTCCCTGACCGCTACAAAAGAGTTGATAGTTCATACACTGACCTGCTTATGTCTTTAGTCGTCAATGGTTATTCCGAAAGTTCCCTTGTCCAGACTTTGAAAGCTTTGAATCTTCCATATTCCGAAAATGAAATACTAAAAATCAAAGAAGACCTTAAAAATGAGCTTCAGTTATTCAAACAAAGAGAACTACCAACAAGTGCTTTTGCTCTCATCATCGATGGTTATCATTGTGAAGTTAAGGATAATTCTAAGGTTAAACAAGCTACTTGTTATGTTGTCCTCGGTATCGACTTAGAAGGTAAAAAAGACATTTTCGGTGTCTACACTTTCTTCGGCAAAGAAAATAAGGCTGATTGGATGAAAGTATTTGAAGACTTAATTACAAGAGGGCTAAAAGAGATTCTAATTGTCATAAGTGATGACTTCCCTGGTATTATAGATGCTGTCAAACTTGCTTATCCTCTTGCTGACCATCAACTGTGTTTTGTCCACCTCCAACGTAATGTCAGAAAACATATGACAAAAGAGGATGCTTCAGCTTTTAACAAGAGTTTAGACAGACTTAGAATTTCTTCCTCCGATTTTGACGAAGCTGTACTGAAATTTAAAGAACTTTGCGATGGATACCTTTCAAAATATCCTCGATTTATTAAAGCAATATCAGAAAAAGCAGAGTTTTATCTTGCCCATATGAAATACCCTGAGGAATTAAGGAAGCATATCTACACCACAAACGCCGTTGAAAGTGTAAATAGCATGATTGAAAAGATTAGAGTAAATTCAGGTGGATACTTTCAGTCTGTTGAAGTCTTAGAAATTAATATTTACTTACAGCGAGAGAACTTACGCCGTACAAAATGGAAAAATGGAGTTCCCAGTATTAGAAAATGCATCAATAACATAACCCAACTTTACAACTTGCGTTATAAATTGGAAACACAAAATTCTTGACAAGTCTCTTCTCAAGATTTAGAAAAATCTTTTGCTCCGAAAAACTAAATCTCAAAACCCTAACCTTACATCTTCTGCTGTGTATTATCTCACATACTTAAACCTCCCCAAATCTGCTTCTGCTTCACCTTATATTACTCGTATGTTCGCTAATGGTCATTTCTGCTATGGATACAAATTCGCTATCATCACTAATGGATTTGGTTTACCTCTTGTAATCACTCCTGCCTTCTGTCCTTCTTCTGATGACCCTCAAGACCCTGCTTTTTCTAAAGCTATCTCTGATTCAAAAGCTCTTATTCCCGCTTTGATTAACCTAAACCACAATTTCCAATTCAATCAGTTTTCAACCTTTATCGCCGACAGTGCTCTTGACTCTTACATGGTCTATTCTTCTCTCATCAAAGATTTCAATTTCTCTAAAGTCATAATCCCTATTAACCCCAGAAATTCTAACCAAGCCTCATATACTCCTACCTCTGACCCTAACATCACTATCTCACAAAACGGTATACCCTTCTGTAATAAACTAAATAAACCTTTTATCTACGAAGGTCTTTGTAATGGTAAAAATCGCTCCCCAAGAATTAAATGGTGCTGCCCTTGCTCTCAGATTAAAGACAATAAACGCTTTTGCACTTGCCCACATCCTTGTACTACTTCTAAGTCAGGTAGGATGTTCTATACATACCCGGATGCCAACCTGCGGTATTATCCAGGTATCGATAGAAATTCTGAGCAGTTTTATCAACTTTACAAATCCAGAGTTACTATCGAGCAAACTATTTTTAATCTAAAGTCTTTTCTCGGTCATGATACCATTTTCTCATATGACCATATTTCACTTTTTTCTGACTTCTTACTCTCTGCTATTTGTATGCTTTTACTCTTTATTCTCTCTTATGCCATACTAAAACATCACCAAAATATCTCTTACAAAAAACTTCAAAAACTTAAAAAACTTATTGCCTGAGATTTCTCTTAACTCTAAAAAATGCATTTTTAATCCCCTACAAATTGCCCACACTAAAAACCCTTTTTAAAGGGTTTGATATAATTTTGCCTTTTTTGGCTTTAGAATTATTTGGTAATAAATTTATAGTTACATATGTTGCTGATAATGTTGTTATTGTGTGTAAATAGCACAATTTACCTATACAGCCTCTTGACTTTTATTCCTGTATTCCTATTTTATGGTTTGTACATCTATTCATTTTGCAAACGGCTAAATGAAAAATATTCTTAATAGGTATGACAGTAAGTACAAAATTAAAAAGGAGCTATTCCATTAGCAATTGGAATAGCCCCTAATCTTATCTCACAATAATATTAGACCTTTGTAACACTTACTCACCCGGCGTAATCAATCTTGTTGGAAAATCATTGGTGTTATAAGCCATTGTACAATCTACACCAGAAACTTTTGTAATAGAAACTCTTATTCTTTGATTGTTGAAACTAATATCTGAAGAAGTAGAAATATTGAAAACTGATTGATGATTACCTGTACCAGTTGTATTTACATCTACCGTCTGCGAACCAATAAGTACTTCGCCACTTCCATCGCTGTTTACCTTGTAAATTTCCACTTTAACTTGAGAAGAAGAACCTGGACTGTTTGTCCACAATATAAATTGCCATGTTCCTGCTTTGTATGTGCCATTAATTACAGGCGAATACCAATGCTTTGTAGTTGTTGTTATGGTTGTGGTTGGTTGCCATCCTGTAACAGAACTGTTTGTTGTCTGTAAATTCTCCCCACTTGGTGTAACTCCACTTGTTTGCTGATTGAATAAATACCATGTAGTTTGAGGCAAGTATGAAGCACTTCCGCTCGGCGTTCCATACACTTCAAATTCCCATAAAGAATATCCCCATTGTGTGCCACGTTCAGTACCATACATTCTCACATAGCGTGCGTTTACAGGACTGAAGGTAATTTCATTTACACCACCAGTACCATTCGTTGTAGAATAAACTGTTGTCCAGTTAGTATTATCAGTTGAAACTTGAATTTGGAACGACTTACCATAAGCTGTTTCCCAGTAAAGTTTAACTTTATTTACATTGTATACTGCACCAAGGTCAACCGCAATCCATTGTGGGTCTGAGAATGCTGATGACCATCGCGTAGATTGATTGCCATCAAACGCATACGATGCTGGATAATTGGAGTTTTCGATAGATGAAGCCGTTGCTGGTTTGTTCAACGCAATGTTCGTTGATGAACTCGAACCTCCACTGTCAACCGCTAAACTATTCGCATTGACAGTTACTACTTTACCGTCAGAGAATGTGACAGTTAGCTGGGTATCTGTTGGATTGTATACAACATAACTTTTTGCTCCATTTTTATTGAATACCTGATAAAGCGGATAATTTGCTGTTACACTAAAATCCGGTGTCCCCAATGTATTGAGAGCATTTAACCATACATAGGTAAAAGATTTTGCTTGTCCGGTTTCATTTTGTATTGATGTATTCCATTTAGAAAGTGCTAACGATGGATTTGCTAAAGCTAAATACATATACCAAATATCCTGCCATGAAGATGGCTCACTTGTTCCTGCTTGAGTGAGCATTTCGTTGTAATAATTCTGCACATACGTTTTATCTTTTGCAAGATAGAATGAACCGCCTGTTATTGGCAAAAGTTCAATACCTCTGCTCTGCGCTGCAAAATTTGCAACCGAGCCTGCATCCCACCAAATCTCAGCACAGTATTTTCCACCCCAAATCAATGATGAATAATTCCAATTGTAAACACCACTGTTATCGATTATGTCATTATATAAATCAAAAACATAGTTATACATAGCTTCTGCTTCTGTCACATATAAATATATCCCTAAATCTCTGATCGCAGTTTGTCCAGTAACTGTCCCCCATAAAATTATTGCTTGCCATGCATTCATAGCCTCAGAAAATGATTCCTGATTGTTTCCATCTACAAAGTTCGCATGACCACTTGCCCATGAATGTCCTTCATATGGATCAAAATATCTCAAAAATGGAAATCTTGTATCTGTTCTGTCCCAGTTTGCAATATCTTTTATAAGCAAGTTTACCATGCCACCCCATTGACTTTGAGATGCCCAGTTTTTATCTACCAAAGCTATTTGCGCAGCTGCATTTATAAAATAACCATAATGGAAGTGATGATCATTTATCTGGTCATTTGTACCATAGCTAGGCGGATAGCCTATTAGCGTTCCCCATGTAGAATTGTAATAGAAATACTTGCTGTCTGTAGAACCACTATAAGTAAACCAATCCTGCAAATTGTTTTTCAAAGCAGATATAGCATTGTTTAATACTGTTGTATTGTTGTTCATCTTTGCAAGTTGAACAATAGATGAAACTCTGTTTTGTTCTTTCCCGTTCCAATAAGTATCTGATGATGAAATTGAAGTAGATTCACTATTGAGCAAAGAATTCAATGTAGCTGTGTCAGAACCATTAAGCGGCATAGTAGGCAATATACCATAATACTTGTATTTAGTTGTGAAGCTCCGCCCAAGAATTGTCTTCATGAGTCCTCTAACTGTGTTATAAGTGTATGACAAATATGATAATGAGTTATTGCGCCATTGATGAGGATAAAGACATATGATTGTGTCTAAGTTTGTACCTTCTTTTGCTGTTGTGGTAATTGTAAATGTTGTTGTAACCTCACTTGTATTCGCATCATACGACCACGATACTTGTGTATTTGTTATAAACGCATAAGCTCTATCTTTAAAATAGCTCAATGTAGTAGTTGAATTGTCGGGTAAAACAGCAATTGAAAAATATGTCTTGCCGCTTGGCAAATTACACGTTAAAGTTGTTGTCCCAATTCCACTCCACGTTGCCCCTGAAGGTGCAAATAATCCATAACTTATCCCATTTATTGTTATACCTAAATACTGGCTACTGCTGTTACCGTAGAACAAAGTGGGAACTGAAGGAAATACTATTTGGGGCTTGCCCGTAGGGAAATCAAAATAAATATAGGGACTTCCCTTTGTGATAGTTGCTTTTAACACGGTTGTAGTTCCACTTGTCAAAACACCATCAAATGACCAATCTGTAACTTTATCCGCACGTGCATCTGTGTAACTGCTATAACTTGAATTTTTAATTGTCATATCTATTCTGTGTTGCCACAATACAAACCTGCCTGTGTATGCACTTGTCCCCTCTCCGCTTTTAACAGGCTTGCCTACCTCTAATCCATTAGAAGTAAACTTTACAGACAGTGGGTGAGGATACATAGCTTCTGAATATTGTGTCCACAAAATCGAACTTTCCCAGCTGTTGGTAGGTATACCACCTGTTAGATTGGAAGTCTTATACACTGTTGAAGGAGGTCCAACTTGTCCACTTGGTAGAGTATCAGTATAACTCCCTGCACCAACAGTGATAGTGGCAGCAAAAACAAATTGTGGTAATGAACCAAATAAGCTTAACATGAGAATTAAAATTACTAAAATACTGATAATCTTTTTACACTTTTTCATAATAAAATCTCCTTCTAATATTTTTTGTTTTGTGTACTTATAATTATAGTAGGAAATGTATTAATATCAATGCACTAAATTTAAGATTGAAGGTTACTTGATTTTAGATTGAAAACTAAAAAATAATACCTTAATAGAGGATCTTAGATTTTCCTGAAATTTAATTTTTCCTTTCTTCTGTCCGAGTAAATAGATAATTTAAAATAAAGGCACCAATGATCACTAAGTATACAACTTTAGCCCAACCTTCGAAAATTATCATCCAATTTGAATTTTCTGCTTTAGGTACCGAGTTGACCCCAATTATTTCACTGACTATCTTAAAAAATTTTGTAAAAATATACTGTGGAGTTAAAACATTGTTTTCTGTCTCAAAAAAAACAACTAAAAAAATAAATTCTATTCCTAAATAGAAAGTATTCCATAAAACTATCCATAATAGTAATTTTACCCTTGAATATAATTCTTTCTCAGAATCTAATTTATGCATTTTCCTATATACGGATATCATTTCCTCTGGATATTTAAGCCATAAATACTCGTAAATTAAATGAAACACTGCAATAAAAATAAGAAATGAGAGGGCACAGATTTTATATATTTTTAAAGTTGAAATTCCCCAGAGATTCCCTTTAGGCGCAACTCCGTTAAAAATTATATCAATTAATGGTCCAAAAATTAAAAATGTCATGAAGAGAATTCCTATAAAATGATCTTGACTTACTTCAAGTTTAGTTAACTCAGCAAGTTTCCATTCTTTTTGGAATAACCTAATGTAAAATATAGAAATAGTTATCCACAACATTATCCCTGCAATGAGATAAATGACCCCCTTAAAAAAGCCTTTTGCTTCTATAAAAGCAACGAAATAACTAAGAAAAATAACAATAATGAATAACACTATAAACGGCATAACAATTTTTTGCCATCTTTTTACAGGTTTAATAAATTGCCAACTTTCATTTAAGATGTCCAACAAGCTTTTCCATTTATACTTTATAAACAAATAAGCTATTATAATCCATACCGCCACTCCCATTATTATCCACAAATAAATAGTATCGTTTTTCATATTTCTCACCCCTATAAAGAAGATCTTCTTTTACTAATTTTTACCCCTTCACAGCACCGGCTATCATACCTTTTAAAAGTTTGTCTTGCAAAACAAAGTAAATTATTATGCTTGGTATTGCTGAGATCACAACTGCAGCAAACATTTTGGTAAGCTCAGCTCCATACATCCCCCTAAAATTCAAAAGCCCAACAGGCAGTGTCATTTTTTCTGGTGTTTGTATCAAAACCAGGGGTATCAAAAGGTCATTCCATGCACCGAGGAAATTGAAGACTGCAATTGTTACAAAAGCCGGCATGGTCAATGGAAGAATTATCTTGTAAAATATCTTGTAGACAGAGCAGCCGTCAATTAATGCTGCTTCTTCTAATTCGCGTGGGATTGTCTTGTAAAATCCAGTTAAAATAAAAATCGAAGTTGGGAGGGCAAATGCAACTGTTGGAATCAAAAGTCCTACGCGGGAGTCTAAAAGATTTAGTTTTTTAAAGTTTATAAAAAGCGGAATCAATATTATTTGGATTGGGACCATAATTCCCGACAAAAAATAGTTCAAAACCTTTTGACTTGATCGCCATATCATCCTCTCAATTGCATATGCTGCCATTGAGCTTATAATAAGTGAAAAAATTACACTTACAGAAGAGATTATGAGACTGTTTATCGTAAACCTCTGAATTCCCATAGTCACCCATGCATCATAGTAATTTTTAAGTTGAAGTTTGGACAATTGTGGCAAACCAAAGGGATTTGCCAAAAAATCATTGTTGGTTTTTACCGAGTTGTACACAAGCCATATTAATGGAAATAATGTCAATATTGAATAAAAGGTCAAAAATGCGAATATTATTGCTTTTGCCACAGGAGAAAGTTTAATGTATTTTGCAAACACTTTCATACCACCTCACAAAACTTAGTACATTTCTTCTCTTTTAGCAGCAAACTTATTTATAAGAACAGTAATTAAAATGCTTACAGCAAACAAAAAGGTTGAAGCTGCACTTCCAAGACCATACTGAAGTTTGTTGAAGGCAGTTCTGTATATATATGTAGCGATTGTTTCAGAAGCAAAATCTGGACCGCCTTCAGTCATTATCCATGCCATGTCAAAGTATTTCAGCGAACCTGTTATTATCAAAACTATTGAAACTCTCAAGACAGGACGAATTTGAGGAATTATTATTTTAGTGACCATTTTCAGCCCTTGCGCACCATCAACAATGGCTGCTTCAATGATATCCTGTGGTATCCCTGAAATGGCAGCTATATAAAGAATCATATGATATCCTACCCACTGCCAGCATGTTGTGATGGACAGTGCAAGGATAACATATTTTTGTGAAAGCCACTCCTGCTGCAAAGAATCAAGGCCAACGCTCTTTAAAATTGAATTTATAAGCCCAAAGTCATAGTTATACACAAAAAACCACAATATTCCTATTACAGCACTTGACAAAATATTAGGTATAAAAAAGGCGTTCTGAAAGTATTTCCTTCCTTTTGTTATGTTAACTATACACAAGGCCAGGAAAAGTCCTAAAGTGACCTGGAAAATTAATGAAAGCACTGTTATTTCAATTGTGTGCCAAATTGAAGATAAAAATATTCCATCTGAAAACAGCTCTTTATAATTTTCAAAGCCCACATAAGTCATTGTAGATAGCATATCCCATTTAAAAAGGCTCATATAAAATGAGTGCAAAATAGGAAGAGGAATAACAAATGTAAAAAGTATTAGTGCTGGTGCAATGAATATAGCAATAGCAAGTTTATTTCCAAATGCTCTTTCCAATTTTTTCACCTCTTCTTTTTTCTATTTAGGCTTTTTGTTTTATCTTGCTATATTTAGAATGAGCCGAAGAGCACATTCAACTCTTCGGCTCACAATTTTTTATTTTTTCATCTCTTTTTTAGCAATCTCTGCAAGCTTTTTGAATGCCTCAACAGGGTCTTTCCCAAGATAGATTGACTGGATTGTGTTGTTAAATCCATCGCCAATTATCGGTCCAAACATGACATCATAGTATGTGAATGAATCTTTTGTGTTCTGGTCCTTTAATAAATTCAAAACCTCAAGATACAGACCTGTAACTTTCTTTGGATCGGGATTTACTTTTACTGTCGGGAAATACCCTGCTTTTTCGGCCAGCAGGTCCTTTGCATATCTCTGTTCAGATAAAAGTTTTAGCCATGCTGCAGCAGCCTGTTTGTTCTTGCAGTTTGAACTTATTGCAATGACCTGTTCAATTCCAGCAAGGAAGTTATTTACATTGCCTTTGCCACCTTCTAATGCTGGCCATTTGAATGCACCTACATATTTCTTGACTGGTGATTGAGTTGACAGATACCCAACATCCCATATTCCCATAACATACATCGCTGCTTTTCCTTGGTCAAATAGATTTCTTGCTGCAACATAATCTAAGCTTGTTGCACCTTTTGGAAAAGCACCAAGTTTGACAAGCTCCTGTATCTTCTTGCCTGTCTCAATAAATGCTTTGTCTGTCCATGCGTTTGGATCTTTTTGGACCTTTCTGTAAGCATCAGGGTCTATTCTGTTTGCAATATACTCAGCATACATCGCCAAAATCCATGGGTCTCTTGCATCAAGTGCAAAAGGTATTACATTGTTCTTTGTCAAAACCTTTATAACATTTACAAGCTCTGACCATGTTTTTGGAGGTGTGAGTTTGTATTTTGCAAAGATTTGTTTGTTGTAGTATATAACTGTTGCAACTCTTATCTGAGGAATACCATAGATTTTGCCATTAAAAGTTGTAAGGTCAAACACTCCATCTACATACCTGCTTTTCCACTGTGAATCTTTGTTCATAATATCACTAATCGAATAAAGCCTATTCGCGTCAACATAAGGTTTCATCTTACCAGCTGCCCACATGTTGAGAATATCGGGTGGATTGTTTGCTGCCATTGCTGTTTGAAGTTTTGTCTTGTACTGCTCGCCTGGAGTGTAAACAGCCTTGATTTTCACACCATATTTGTTAGTAGAATTAAATTCTTTGATAGCCTGCTCATATACCTGTTTTATGGTATCAGAGTCAGAAACCCAGCTCCAGAATGTAAGCTCATTTGTTGCACCTTGTACCTTTTTTTCACCCATTTGACCGACTAAAACAACTGAAATTGAAAAGACCACTAAAATAGCTAAAGCCACAACTTTTAACCACTTTTTCATTTAAAACTTACCTCCCTTTATTTTTGTTTTTCACTTTTAATTTTAGTGTGAAATGCCCTATAGCCTATATAGACAAACACAACTTTTTTGTTTAAATTTTTAACCTCGCTTTATTTTCCAAGACTTGCCTCTTCCACTCAATAGGTGTCATACCATATACTTTTTTGAATACTTGGCTGAAATATTGGGCATCTGAAAATCCAACTGCCTCAGCAATTTCGTAATGCTTTAAGCTGGATGTTTTCAAAAGCTTTTCTGCCTTTTTGAGCCTCACTTCAGTGAGTATCTCTTTAAAAGTTTTTCCAGTTTTGTTTTTCAAAAGCCTGCTAAGATACACAGGGTGAAGATGGACATACTCTGCTACATCATTCAGGCTTATTTGTTTTGAACAATTTGCAAAAATAAAATCAAAGACCATATCAATTATGTTTTTGTTCTCACAGGAATCTAAACGTTGCTGCCTACTTTGTTCAGCTGTTACTTTTTCAACCGCTTTTTTTACAGTTTCTAAAACCTCTTCCCTGGTAAATGGTTTTAAGATATAATCCACAACACCAAGTTTAATTGCTCTGTGGGCATACTCAAATTCTTTATAACCACTCATAAGTATTATATATGGATGTTTTAGTCTATTGTGCACAAACTCTGCTAAATCAAGTCCATCCATAATTGGCATTCTGATATCAGTCAGAATTATATCCACGTTTTCTGTTATCAGGATATTTAAAGCCTCTTCGCTACTATCAATACCGATGACTTTATTAATCCCAATGCTCTCCCAATCTATGGTTTTTACAAGCCTTTCTAGCAAGATTTCTTCATCTTCCACTATCAAAAGAGTGCACATTTTCCTTCTCCTCCTTTTTCACAACTTTATCCCAAGGAAGCTGTATAATAATCTTTGTCCAAAACCCCACTTTACTTTTAATTTCAAAATCAAAGTCTTCCTTATATAAAAGTTTTAGTCTCTTTATGATATTTGGAATTCCAATACCATCGTTTGAGGCATTTTTTATCTTTTCAATCTTTTCATGTTCAATTCCACAGCCATTGTCAACCACCTCAAGCTTGAGTCTGTTTTCTATTTTCTTTGCTCTTATCAAAATTTTTGCATCCCCATTTTTGTTTTTAAATCCATGGACAACTGAATTTTCTACAAGCGGTAAAAGTAAATGCCGGGGAACTTCTGCCTTCAAAACTTCTTCCTGGCTATATACTATTTTGTAGCTGAGCTTTCCAGAAAATCTTATTTTCATAATGGTAAGATAGTGTTCTATCTGCTTGATTTCATCTGCCAAAGAAACTGTTGACTTATTTATTGCCATATTTGATCTCAAAAACTTTGCAAGTGACACAGCAAGCACTGAAACGTCTTTGCATCTTCCAAGCTCAGCTAAGGCATTTATGGTATCTAATGTGTTGTACAGAAAGTGTGGATTTAGCTGCATGTACAAAAGGTTTATCTCTGCATTTTTCCTTGCTATCTCTTCTTCATACACCCTTATGACAAGCTCATCTATTCTCTTTAGCATTTGATAAAATGAGTTTAGCAAATTTCCTATTTCATCCTTGCGGGCAATTTTGATGTTATTTTTAAGCCTTGAGTGTTCTAAATTTCTCATTTGGTAAATGAGCCTTGTTATAGGAGCTGTAATATTTTCGGAAATAAAGATCAAAAACAAAATTGCAAAAATGGCAAGAAAAGAAAAACTCAATATCAAAAGCCGTTTTGTGTACGAAAAGTTATTCAGAAGAGAACTTTCTGAAACTATGTAAATTATTTCCCAATTAAGATCTGGTATAGTTTCTTCAAAGAAAATTGTCTTTGGAATGAGCTTGGTCTCATCTTTTAAAATCAATTTTTCAATGATACTTTCAAATTTGTCTGTTGTCTTGAATATGACCTTATTAGAACTTCTATCGGCAACATAAAATCCACCTTCTGTCAGATGATACTTTTCTATTACATCTTTCAAAAAGTCCAAGCTGAAACTTACTATCATCTCACCAACAGGCTGAATCTTATCTCTTGAGAAAAGCTCACATCCAACTACATATACACCTCTTGTTTTGTCATAACCGCCATTTACATACTTTCCTTCTTGCTTTACTATTTCAGCGAAAAAACCTTCTTTGATTTGTTTATCATTCTCATATGGCACATCACCCTGGAGCTTTGAAAAAAAATATACTTCTTTGCTCTTGTTTATAATTTGAACTGACTGAACAATTTCTTTTGTTGAGATATACTGGCTTATCTTTGTCAAGATGTTAGTATACAGAAAAGAATCTTGGGGATCGGTATATCTTGCAAAAGTCTTTCCAATGTCTGACATGAGACTATCGTCCATGATAAAGTCATATTTTATGCTGTTGAGCTCTTCAAGAAAATTTTGAGCTTCTTTGGCAGCATTTTCAAAAAGAACTTGGTTATAAATAGTAAATTTTTTCAATGTTGAGTTTTTAAGGGAGGTATAAGATAGAACAAATATCAAAGACATTGGAACAAGTATTAAAATCACAAAAGCTATCAAAAGTTTGTTTTTAAGCTTTATATCGTTCCACTTTCCAAAAAGCTTTTCAATCATTTTCATCTCTCTCCTGACACCAAATGTCAAAAAGACTACACCACCAACTTCAAAAATAGTCGGCAGTGTAGTCTTCTTATTGATCTACAAAAGAACCTCTATTTTCTTACACATGCCTTTTCTTATCTCATGCGAGTATGGTTTATGCACCATTTCACCTTCAACCTCAACCACTTTATCATCAAAATGCAGAATATACTTTGAAACTCTTACATCTTTGTCATATGTGTTAAGCCTGTGCGGGTTGTGATAAATAACCAGTGTTCTGCCAAATAGAACTGCTGCTAATTGATTTTTACCTAAAACTATGGTTTGCCTGTTGCCATTTACTATAATCTCAATTTCTCTTTCTTCTTCTGTAAACATCCAGCCCGGCAGTTTTGGAGACAGCTTAAAAATTAAATCTCCATTTTTGTATTCAAATGGTTTTCCACCAAACAGCATAATCAGCTCCATATTTAAAAACTCTGTTGTGGTGCCAGAAAGCCTTGCAACAAAACCTGTGCCCCAGATACTTTTGTCAGGATTGCTTGAACTTGCAATAAATGAGGAATTCTCAAATATTGATCTTCCATAAACCGCTGGGTCCATATATGGTGGCAAAACCATTTTGAACTCTTCAAAAAACTCTTTGTAAAGTCCGCCCTTTAGCAGCTCAAGCAGGTATTTGTATTCCATGTGCATGAAAATGGATTCATTTTCAAGCCAGCCAGGTGTGAATGCTTTTATCCTGCCAAGCTTATTTGTCTCATTTGCAAGGCTTTCGTTTGTCTTGTACATTTTGAGTACTTTGTCGTAAAGATTACTTTTTTTAACGCTTTGATAAATCTTTCTTTTTGTTTCTACATCGTCAAATACTTTAATTGCTCTTACCTGCGACTCTAAGAAAAATGCAACCTTCTTTTGTGAAAACTTTTTAATCTTAATCTCCTGCTTTTTTGCATCATACTCATATTCAACCGGCTGGTTTATAAAGTAAGTGTAAAATAAGCCTTTTTCGCTATCGAAAGCTTTTTCTTTTGCCTTCGAAAGTTTCTCACTGCACAGGTCTAAAAACTCCAATATTTCTTCCCTGCTTATGCAAGCCATATTGCCACTTACACCAAATCTTGTCTTCTCTCTGTACTCTTCTTTTATGTTATTGCTTTCATCCCAGTAGAAAAGAGTATCTTCACCATTTTGCGTCTGAGATAGAAGTTTTTTTAGCTTGACAAAAAAGTGGTAGAGCTCTTCAAAAACCTCAATTTCCTTCACATCTTCAAGATAAACCTCAAAATACTTTTTCAGCATTCTTACAAGCCGCAAAAGTTCAAACATCTCACATACAGACGAACCAAAAATTCCTGGAAGCCCGTTTAGTGCATCGTTCCAGCCAGGCTTTGATGCCTCCATCTCCACTCCAACACCAAACGGGTCCAAGGTTGCCATTCTATTTATAAGTATCACTAAAAGCTTTTCAATGAGGCTGCCTGTGTAAACATCACCTTGGCCACTGTAGGTTCTTACATATCTTTTTTTGTCAGCACGGGAATTTATAAGCTCCTGTTTTTCCTTGTCAAGCGCATACGCACCATGCTGTTTTATTTGTCCATCTATAATCTTTATTCTTTCTTTTCTTGGTTTTACATAATGATCATTGTCATAGTAATAATATTTTCTTTGCAAAAGCAGCTGCTTCATTTTATCAGGATATACACTTTCAAAGTTTTCGATTAAATCAAAGTTGTAAGTAAAATGGTCTATCCAATAACCTTCACCGGGGTCTGCTTCAATTACCTTCTCCGAATTTACAAGACAGCAGTTTACAAAGTCTTCCTTTGAGATATTGATTTCTATATTTTGGTTCTCTAAAAACTTTATAAGCTCATATGGCAAAAAGTCCTTTTTGAAAAATTTTTTTAGCTCTTCTTTCCCGTTTATTACATATTTATCCAGAGAATCAAGGCTATTTAGCCTGTACTTTATACCTTTTACAACCAGAGGATTATAGCTGTCAAGCTGAATGAGGCTCATGAAATACCACACATTAAAATCAAAAATGTCTGGATTGAACAGAATATCGTTTCGCCTGTTCTGGTTGATATCTCTGAAGTTTCCATTCCCCTGGGAATAATATGTGTCTTGAATTTCAAAAAAGTTATAATCTCTCTCCAAATCGCCATGTTTTCGTGAAAACAGATATATAATATCTTTTTTGTCATCATGATCAATTGTGAAAGGCACACCGCCGCGCAAGATATTGTCAAGATAGCACATTTTGGCATACTCATCTAATTTTTTGTCTGAGGTCACAATTGTATTGTTTGCAACAATAGCATCGATTACAGCTTTGTTTTCTTCAAACGCTCTTTCAAAAAACTCAGAAGAGCAAATAGAATCAACAAAGTGGTTTAGTTCATCAATGCTTTTTGCATGTCCTATGATACTGCATAAAATCAAAGTCTGCTGTGGATCTAAAGTCCTCTTTGCATATGCAAAAGCACAGCATGTCTTGTTCGCAAAAACTTGATTTGATATGTCAAGCCTATCTGCAAAGATAAACTCATAAGGCTTTATTATTTCTGAGCTTATTCCAAAAATAATCTTTGGGTCGATTATAACATCGCATCTTTCAAAGCTGCCGTGCGTATTGTCAAAGCTTACAAAGAAATTGCCCTCTTTTATCTCAACAACTTCTGTTGTATCCTCAGAAGATGAATGAAATCTAAAGTACGGAGCTTTTTTGTCTAAATTCTCTACAAAGTTCCATGCTTCACTTGTTCTGCTCATATTCTTTAGCGCAAAGTCGTTCTTTCCATATGGGACAATCAATGCAAGTCCGTCTAAAGCTTCAATATCTACAGGCTTTTCTGATACATTTATTATCTTCAGCTCTCTCACAAGAGAAGCCACATTCTTGTTTGGAAGTGTGTAATACCTCACTTCTGTCTTGATACCAATATTTGAATTTTCTTCGCAAATTTCAAGATGGTTAGCAAAAATGGACATCTTGCTTTTTGCAAAATTGAGTAGATTCTCTGTTTGAAAAGGCTCATAAAAAAGATTTTTGTTGAGCTTTAAAAACGTTCTAAACCCATGTGTTGATGCAAGCCTATACGCCCTGTCTGCCGGCAAAAATTCTAAAATGCTACTGTCTTTGTTCTTTGTCCCGAACGATACTATGCACTGCCCCCTGTTTACATAAAAGCACCAAAGAGGAATTCCAAATATACCAGCTATCCCGGGTAAAAAACTTGAAAATGGTTTTGAGAGCTGATAATTCTCTACGCAAAATGAGTTTGTTTTTTCATCATAATAGTACTTAGGATTTACCTGCAACTTTTTAGCCCCCTTCTTTTTTTAATTTAAAATACAGGGTTGCAAGACCAAAACTTGCCCTGCAACCCTCTCTGGCAAAATAACAGTTTCACATTGGTTTTAACTCTTTTACTGGTCACTCACAACAGTCAATGTCACATCATCAAGGTATATATCAAGTGGAAGAGGAGGGTACTGATTATTTATTGGTCCAAACTCAAATACAACCTTTGTCACATCTGTTGGCTGTGTAACTTTAAATGTGAGAGTATACACTTGCTCTTGAGTTCCAATATCAAATACAGTTGTTGGTGCATATGGTATAAACCACGGGTCAGATGTCAGTTCTTTTCCAATGTTTACTTGAATTTTTGTATTTTGTGATGCGTTCATCTTGAACTTAAGCTCGTAGGTAAGCCCGTTTTCAAGTGTGAGATTCTTTCTTGCAACCTGTGCACTGTATGACTGCCACCCCACAGAATTTAGGCGAACCCTCAATTTGCCATTTTCCGCTGTCACCTGCATATCCGATACACCTGACCACTGGTCACCGCTCCAGTATACCCACTGTCCCAGTCCTGTGTCAAATGTGCCATCTGGAATGATCTGGTCTCCCACTTTTTGCGTATGCTGCGCAGGCGGCGCAGTTTCTTGCGGGATTGATTCTACAACTTCGATCTGGATATCATCAAAGTAGATGTCAAATGGCACCTGCGAATACCCTGCCACGTTCCCAATCTCTATCGCAAGTTTTGCCCCAAGGTCTGTAGGATTGTTCATAGCAAAGTAGATTTCATACTGTGCCATCTCACTTGTAATATCTATTGTCTTTTTGGGCATGTATTCTATGAACCATGGATCAGATGTCAGTGGTTTTCCTATTGCAACATTTATCTTGCGCGGATAAGTTGCCCTTGCCTTGAACGAAATCTTATAGTTCTTGCCATTTACAAGAGGTATCTCTTGCCTGGAAAGCTGCGGGTCCCATGGGTCTGAGCCAATTGAACTTACACTGAGTTTCAGCTCTCCATTTTCAATGGACATTGCCACATTGTTACCCGCACTTGACCACCAGTGCCAGTTGTTAAGAGACTCTTGTGTGTCAAAGCTACCATCTGGCAAAAGCTTATCTCCAACAAACTGCTGTGGTTCTGATGGAACTTCACCTGTCAAGATTTCTGCTACTTCTCTTTCAAAATATCCGCAGTTTTCTGAAACTTCGGCTATCGCAGCGTTGTCAATTGTAACTGTATGAGCTTGAGTTTGCGGATTTGCACCGCCAGGTGACATTGTCCCAAGTCCAATTACTAGCCTTATATCGCTTCTTGTTGCATCCATTACAAAGTCAAATGTATAGTTCTTCATCTTATCTGTAAGTGGTACATATTTTTCAAGATGACCATAGTAATTAGAGTCGTCTATTTTTATGAATATATCTCTTGCAGATGTTGATTTTGCATCAAACGAAATTCTGTATGTTTTACCACTCTCCAGAGTCATTGGCCCTTGAATTACTTGAATGCTCCAGAAAGCAAGACCTATGTTTGTAATTGAAACTTTCAGCTGTCCTCTTGAAACCTGAGCAGCACCAATTCCACCATTGCCAAACCAGGTTGTCCAGTTTTCAAGGTCTTTTGAAAAGTCTCCGTTTTTGATAAAGTTAGGTGAAAATTCAATGTAATCCAAATCAACATTGTCTGCCAAAAGCTCAATATTATTTTCACCTGACTCAAGATAAACTGTATCTGATACAACTGCCCAGTTTGCAGATAATGAAGCAACTTCTGCATCGTAAACTGTGCTTCCTACTACAAGCTTGAGGCTTGACCCTTGCCCAGCTTTCAATTTGTAGGATACAAGGTACTCTCCACTCTTTGGAATATTGACGCTAAAGCTTGCAGCACCACCTTGAGAAAACGCTACATACTGTCCATTATTTGTTGCGTTTGAAAGTGAGCCAAAGTCTTCAGCTTGAACAACTATAAAGCTTGATGGAAGAACATTTTTGAGTGAGACATTGTCAATTGCAACGTCTGAATTGCTTGATCCAATTTCAAAAACAAGTTTAGCTCTTGTGTCGCTTGGCAAATTATCAATTGACTTTAAGTTAAATTTGTACACATTCCAGTCAAGCGAAAGTGAAACTATTTTTACATCTGTAATAGGATTGAAGTTCTGGTCAGATATATAAACCTTTATTTGTCTTGGACTTTCAAAGGCTTTTGCTGAAAATGCAAGCAAGAGATTCTCACCAGCGCCCACTTTTATGTTAGATTGAACAAGTTTAATATCCGAAAAGTTTTGTCCACCGTTTGCTATAACAGCCTTGAAATACCTGTCTTCTGGCTTTGAACCAATGGTATACGTTGCATCTGCTGCTGTTTCCTTCAAAAATTCCCATGCGGCAAACCTACCATCGCCCTGGTCAAACGTGCCGTTGTAAATGAGGTTACCGTTCGGCAGAGGTTCTTTGATTGCGCTTGGGTCATTTACATCGTATTCAATAAGTTTCACATCATCTATATAAACAGGAAGGTTATTTAGTCCAACATTAAATTCAATCCTTGCTTTTGCGTATGTGCTGCTTTGCATTGTGAAGATGTAAGAATAATCCTGCCAGTCAGAAGATAAATTAAAGGTCTTTACAGCATAGTCAATCCAGGTAGAACCGTTATCTCCACCGCCACTTGAAAACTTGACCTCAATTGTCCTTGAACCTTCGCTCTTTGCTCTAAATGTAAGTTTATATGTCTTGCCTTTTATCAAACAAATTGGTCTTTGAATCAGCTGAACAGAATATGTTTGTGAACCTGGCTTTGTTATACTTATCTTCACAGATCCACCAATATTTTCAATCGTGCCGTCTCCGCCAAAGTCAGGCAGGTGCAAAAACTGCCAGTAATCTGTGTTAGCAACACCTTCTATGCCATCAACATCTGGGCTGTCGATATCAAAGCTACCGTTATAAATAAGATTCCCATCACTAAGTGGTGGTCTTGCATCCTGAGGATAGGTTATGCTCTCCTGTGGCTTTGCTACATTGTCAGGGTAAGTAATTCCTGCTTTCTTGTATACTCTTACCCAGTCAACAACCATTTTCTGCGGGAAGTAATTTGCATCCTGTGGTGGGTACCCTGGCCAGTTACCACCAACTGCAACGTTGAGTATGAGGTAGAATTCCCTGTCAAAAGGAGCAGGATAAGTATAATCAAAAGCCTCGTTTGAAGACCTTGAAAACCAGTCGCTTGTTTCATAGTAAAGCTGCCCATCTACATACCATTTGATTTTCCCTGGTTCCCACTCAAGACCAAATACATGAAAATTGTCAGAAAATTTTTCCCCATTAGACAAGGTGTAATTGCCACCATGGTATGTGTGAGGATTACCATAATGAATTGTTCCATAAATTTTGTTGGGCTCCTGCCCTAAAAGCTCCATAATATCAATTTCACCGCAGGCTGGCCATCCACCATAAAGGTTCAAATCCTCCGGCATCATCCAGATAGCCGGCCACACACCCTGACCTTCCGGAAGTTTTGCCTTAACCTCAACTTTGCCATATGTGAATGAGAATTTGCCTTGGGTTGTCAGTTTTGCAGATGTATACGGGCTTCCCTCAAAGTTTTCTTTTCTTGCTTCAATTATTAGATTTCCGTTTTCCACTCTTGCATTTTCTGGTCTTGAAGAGTAATACTGCAGTTCATTGTTGCCATACCCGCCAGCACCAATTGTAAAGTTCCACTTTGTTGTGTCAATTGAGTTTCCATTAAAATCATCTTCCCAGACAAGCTGCCATGTCGGCTGTGTTTGATTGCCACCCTGCTGGTTCTGGTTATTGTTTGCTGTCTGGTCTGTAGTTCCATCTGTTGAACCTTGGCTGGTGATATATGTAGTGGAAGAAGCACTGCCTGAAGATTGAACTGACAATGTGCTCTGTAAAGCCGTTGAGGATGAAGGTTGTTTGATTTCTACAGCACTTATGTCAACCTTTTCGCCTTTAGGCAAAATTTTTCCGTTTAACACAACACCTTCTGAATACACAGATGCTTCATTTATCTTGCCATTTGAACTAATCTTTACATTTTTTGCAAGTGCCTTGACAACAAGTTTTTCTATACCTGATTCTTTATCTATATTTAAGTTCCCATTGCTATTTAGCTCCATAGTGTCAATCTTTGAACTTTCCACTAAAAGTGTAAAGTTCTGAGCAAGGTCGGTTGCAACAAGGTTTTTTACTTTAGAATTTTTGATATTTACCTTGCTGTTTGGAGAATAAACATAAAGTGCTTCACAGTTTGCTTTAATTTTAACATCTGCAGATTGATTCCCACTCTGTTTTAATGTAATAAACTTGATTGAACTTTCATCAGAGACCTGCGTGACCTTTGCTGATGACAACACAATTATGTTCGCAGCTTGGCTGTTTTGTCCCACTTCAATATTTGTTTTTGAAAGTTTGCTGTCAACAACTATTTCTCCAACTTTTGTGTTCACAAGCTTGACAGAGTTTTCTCCGCCACCAAATACAAACAATTTTCCCCCATCAATGGTCACGTTGTTCAAAGTCACAGAGCCTTCTCCTACACGTTGATTTATATATATATTGCCTTTTATTGAAACATCTTTTATCTCCACATCACCGCTGTTTACTATTACAAACCCTTCATTTTGAGCCAAAGTATATTCCCCCGGTTTCGTAACTATTAATGCTCCTATTCTGCTTAGAAGCTTGACAATCTCAGATCTAGTTATACCCTTTTCTGGCTTTAATGTCCCATCTGGATAGCCTTTAACAAACCCAAAACTGATAAGTGCTGCCACACCCAAAGAATACCTTGGCTCAATTTTTTGAACATCTGAAAAGCTGTTTAAAATATTCTCCTTTTGACTGTCGAGCCGCAACGCAGCTGCAACAGCAGCAAAAGCTTCCTGTCTTGTTACAAACCTGTTTGGATTTAGCTTGCCTTCTTTCACCAACAATGTCAAATAACCTGCCGCCTGAGCTTTTTTAAGTTCTTCATAATACCATGAATAAGAACTAATTTTTAAACTTACATCAAGTGGTTCTTCCTGTACAAATCCCATGTAACTATTCAAGATTTTACAAAATTCCGCAACAGAAATATCTTTTGATGGTTTAAATGTTCCATCAGGATACCCATTTATTAGGTCAAGCTGGTATAATCTTGTTATATCATCCTTTGCAAAATCAGTGGAAATATCCACAAAGATTTGGCTTGAACTTGCTTTCGCTACTCCCCCCGGAAAAATAGTCATAATTAAAAATGCAAACAATAGAAAATTGGCAACAAACTTTTTTGAACGCATCCGCCTTCACACCTCTCAAAAAATTTGATATTCCTATATCATACATTTATCAAAATCATCCAAGCAAAAAAAGGCATTATTTTTTAGTTACAGTTGCTATTTTTAAGTCTTTTATTGTTTGCGGATGCGTGCATATATTATTATTAGTATTTTACAATACACTTTTTATTTTTGTAATCTTTTTTGGGCATCTCTGTATTCATTTGGAGTAATTCCAGTAATGTCTTTAAATATCCTTGCGAAATGTTTAGGATTTTTATAACCAACTTTTTCCGCAATCTCCCATATCTTGAGGTTAGTTTTTACAAGAAGTTCTTTTGCCTTTTCAATTCTTATTTTGTTTAGATAGTCTAAAAAACTCATTCCAGTTTTTTCTTTAAATATTGTAGAAAAATAGTAATAATTCAATGATACATAGTTTGCAACAAGTGCCATATTTATGTCTTTATTATAGTTTTTATTTATATAATCTATAGCCTTATCAATTTCATCTTTAACATTTAATATACCTTTTAGTGAACTTATCATCTTTGTTGAATCAATAACAAATTTTTTTAAATGTCCTACATATTCACTGAAAGTTTGAAAGTTAAATATACAATTTAAATTCTGAAATTCATGAATATCCAATATTTTCTTAGGGATATGATGACAAAACCAGTCTATTACCTTTGTATAAATCTCATTTGTAAGATTAAGTATATCTTCTAATTGAAAATTCAAAATATTTTTTTCAAAAATATTTTCTACAAACCCAATTGCTTCAGCTCGCTTCCCAGCAAGAATAAGTTCTTTAAATTTTTCTATATTTTCACTTATCCTTAATGCTTCATATTTTTTCGCCAATACATTAGAATAAATTTCAGACTGGTTTTGACACAAAAACGCCCATATTGCTGCTTTACTTGCATTTTCATATATGAGTTTAATCTCATCTATCCTTCTCATCTCATTGTAAATCCCGATATATACTTTTTTTCTGTATGTATTTTCAAAAAGACTATTTATCTCTTGAAGTGAAAATAAATTTTTTGTTAGTATCAGCATATCTCTTCTTTGATTGTATATTGTGATAATATAACTATCATTTGGTACTATTTTGTTCAGATTTAGCTTCTGTTCTTCAAAATTAAAATTGTTATCATCCAAATTTGATAATGGAAATAACAAGTATATTCCCAAATATTGTTCGTCAATTTTAATATCAAGGTCATAAAGTCTTTTAGCAAAAGTATTAATATCTATGCCCGAAAAGATAACATTGTTTACCTCAGATTCTATCATTTTCGTGCGCATAAAACGCTGAAAAGACAAAAGTCGTTGACTTTTTTCTTCCTCTTCAATCTCATATATTAATTTTTGAACAAACTCTAAAAGTTCCTTTTTATCAATTGGCTTTAAAAGATATCCCCTCGCACCAAGCTGCATACATTCTTTTGCGTAACTAAATTCATCATATCCACTAATGATTATAATCTTTGGCTTTTGCTTGATGTTCTGTATTTTCTTTAGAACAGTTATTCCATCCATTACTGGTAGTCTAATATCAATAAACAGAATATCATACTTGTCCTTTAAAAGTAAGTCAAGTGCTTCTTTGCCGTTCATTGCCTCAGTTATTTCTAAATTACCAAGATTTCTTTCTAATATTGTGCGTATTCCTTTTCGAATTAACTTCTCATCGTCTACAATCAAAACCCTTCTCATCCTTATCACACCTTTTATGAAATCAAATTGAATTATAAGGAAGTGTTATTGTAACCTTAGTAAATTCTCCCTTCTTGCTTTCAATTTTAAGACCATAATCCTTCCCATAAGCTATTTTTATTCTCTCATTTACATTTTTAAGAGCAATTCCCTGCCCAGAAAAACATTCAATATCTTCTTCTCCATCTATTGCTTGTTGAAGTAATTTCAGTTTTTCTTCTTCAATGCCAAGTCCATCATCAATTACTGAAATGACAATAAATTCCCCAATTTTACTTATATCAATAAATATGCTTCCACCCTCTCCTTTGGGTTCTATTCCATGGTTTATTGCATTTTCAACCACAGGCTGAAGTATAAGTTTTGGTATTTCAAACTCTAATACGCTTTCATCTACATTTGTAGTAAGTTTTATTTGATTGTCATATCTTATGTTCATAAGAGAAATATAATTTTGAATATTTTCAAGTTCTTCTTTAATAGTTACAAACTTTCTTTTCCAGCTCATGTTGTATCTCATCATTTTACCAAGTCTGGTAATAGCATTAGCAACCTCATAGTTTTCAGCGTATTCCGCCATCATTTTGATATTTTCAAGAACGTTATAGATAAAATGGGCATTTATCTGTGACTGCAATGCTTTTATCTGAGCATCTTTTTGTGCAACCTCTCTTCTGACTGTCTCTCCAATGAGAGTTTTAAGTTTTTCAACCATTTTGAGAAAATGCTGAGCAAGTTCATCTATCTCATCATCTCCTTTTATATCTATATGAATATCAAAATTTCCATTTTCTACTGCTCTCATGCTTGTGATAATTTGCTTCAATTTTCTCAAAATTAGTGTTATCAATATAAAAATCAATAATGATGATGCAAATATTAGAATTAACACCTGCCATAACATTTGAAATGTTATTTTATTTATTTTATTGGCAAGGTCATCAAAAAAGATAATTTTAAAAATTTTAATAGATGGTACATTCAGTGAACAAAAAACAAATGCAGCAGGTTTTTTCCCTATTTTTAATCTTACTATTCCTTGATCTTTTTTAAATGTTGTACTTTTTTTAAGGATATTTATTAAATTGATTCTATTTATTTTAAAACGCTTTAAAAGCTCATCAGTGTCTTGGCTAAATATTCTTTCGCCATTTTCTGATTCCACAATTAAAATAGAGTTATTGTTCTGCCTTAAAAGTTCTCCTGCAAAAAACTCGTCCATTTTCATATTAACCTCTATTACACCAATTAAATTCCCCATCAAGTCATTAACCTTTGTATAAAGTGAAACCACCCTTTCTTCATGGTTTAATGGTGGACCAAGAACATCAAGATTATCAAATTTCCAGAGTGTATTTTCAGAATTGTCATTCAAAAAACCTTTCATAAAAGAAAGATTTTTTAATCTATCTATTTGGTATAATGTAGGCCAAACTTCAGGTATGTAATTGTTGTTTGTAAAAAATCTAACACGATTTATATTAAAATTGACATATTGGAGGTATTCAATTTTATCAAGCACATTTATCTTAAATGTGTAAATCTCGTCAATATTTCTCTCTTGGTAGTTTGAAACAAAATCTATAAATTCCTGATTATTAAGAACAAATTGTGTTGCTTTTATGAATTGTTCGACATTTTTTAAAATATCTCCTTTTAATTTGTGAACTTCAAAATTTATGTTATTTATGTATTCCTTTTCTGTCATTAACCTAACTTTATAAAATGCATTTATCTGTAAAACCGAAAGTGGAATTGCAACAACTAAAATATACGTCAAAATTAATTTTTGTCTTACATTTAGTTTAAAGAATTCTTTCAAAAACATTTGAATTTTCTTTAATTTCATTTTAAATTCAACCCTTTGTTCTTTACATTTATAATCTCATTATACCATCAAAAATTGCTAAAACCTTGGTTTAAAAATTATTAATTTTTAAAAAAGGCTGATGGCAACAATTTCCCTTACCATCAGCCCCCTCAAACATTCTATTTAAGTATATTAATTATTTGAGCCCTAACTTCTTTTTATTTTCTTCAAGCTTCTTCTGCATATATGCAAGAACTTTGTCATAACCCACTTGTTTTTTGTAATCAACAAATTCTTTGAATATTTTATCAAATTCTGAGCTTGATTTTGCCATTATAAGTTTTGGCAATACTTGCCCCCACTTGAGTGCAACTTTTCTTGCAATAACACCTTCGGGTGAGTCAGCAGCTGGGTCAAGCCCATCATACTGCGCATAGCTTACAGTCTTGCCGACTGTCCAGTCTGCCATCTGTTGCAGGTATGGTGGCATACCTGGATCCCATTGCGATACATATGGCCAATCACCAAGCATCCAGTAGGTAAGCTCTGCACCATATTTTTTGTCAAATGTTGGTCTGTCTGTCTGCATAAGTTTTACTACCTCTGGCTTGAACTGCTCTTTGCCATTAATAACATCCCATGTTACACCTTTTGGCCCAAGATAGAAATCTTTTTGACCTTCTGGGCTGAGCCAGTAGCTCATAAATCTTATAGCTCTTTTTGGATCTTTGTTGTTCTTTGAAATCATGGTGAGAGTCCAACCTGCAATGCCAGGACCTGCAAGCTTTGGTTTTTCAAGTTTCGAGTTTGCAGGACCATCAACTGCGATATATATCATGTTTGGATTCTTCTTGTATAGCTCTTGCTGCTGAGCAACAAAGTCTGTCCTCTGATAAATCATACTAAAGTATCTGCCTTGGGCAATCTTTTCTTCCATCTGTGCTCTTTTGTCAATAAATACGTCTTTTGCTATTAATCCTCTTCTGTATGCTTCGTTAAATGTTTTGAGCCATCTTATATATTCCGGATTTTCTCTTACATCATAGAGTTTCCCGTTTCTCTCACGTGGAAGTGCTAAAAAATTCCATAAATATGTTTCAAACGAATAACACCCTGTATCTGTGAATTCATGGAACCCGATCGGGATAAGAGGCTGACCATTTACTGTTGGGAATTTCTTCTTAGCATCAGCTAACGCTTTTAAGAATGTGTCTGGTTTCCTCATATCAGGCTTACCAAGAGCTTCGTACATGTCCTTTCTGACTAAGAATGTCTGGTTAGAATATATTTTAAGTTTTGGATTTTTAAAATCATCTGGTGTATAGGAAGCATTTGGATAGCCATAAACATGACCATCTGGCTGTGTGTACCATCCAAGCCTCTGTTTATTTGCAACAGTGAAGAAATATGGGTCATACTTCTTTGCAAGTTCATCCAAAGCATATACAAGTTTTCCTGATATCATTTTTCTTACAGCTTCTTCCCACCAGCCAAGAGTTATAAAGTCTGGTAGTGTATTTGACGCAATCATAACATTTAACTTTTCGTTTTCATTTCCTGCTGGAACAATAAAGTTAATCTTTACACCAGTCTTTTTAGTAACATAATCAGAAACTGCATTTCCACCCCACTTTGTTCCAAACCACGAAAAGTTGATGTACCAGTCAAATGTTATTGGTTTTTTGGCATCTTCCTTCCAACCAGGCTTGACAGAACTTGCTGCTGAACTTACAGCAATAGGAATTATACTTACAACAAAGGCCAACACAAGCAACATAACAAATAATCTTTTAAATTTGTAAACCATACTATCATCAAACCTCCCTACACTTTAATTTATTTTTTATTTGCAAACTGCACACTGTGCAGTTGCCGCCAGGGTGGTATAACCAACTTGAAATACAATTATCCTTTTATTGCACCTATTAAAAGTCCTTTAACAAAATATTTCTGTAAAAACGGGTATACACATACAATTGGCATTGTGGTTATAACCATAGTTGCCATCTTTAACGATTGAGAAGTTACATTTCGTGTTGCAATCCCACCTGGGGCATAAGCAAGCATCTGGTTTGAAGTAACCTGCGCTATTACCTTGTACAAAAATGTCTGGATGGGTTGCAGTTTTGGGTTATTGATAAAAATAACACCCATGAAATAGTCATTCCAGTTATAAACACCAACAAAGAGTGCTATTGTTGCCAAAACTGGTGTTGAAAGTGGTAAAATTATCCTTGTGAATATAACAAAATCATTGGCACCATCGATTTTAGCAGACTCTTCAAGTTCAATTGGAAGTTCTCTGAAAAAGGCCTGAAATATAATGAGATTGTAAAAGTTGAACATTCCAGGTATTACATATACCCAAAATGTATTGTATAGCCCCAAACTTTTAATAAGTAGGAAGTACGGTATAAGACCTCCTCCAAAAAAGAGGGTTACTGTTCCCATTGCCATGTAAATCTTTCTTCCCATAAGCTCTTTTCTTAAGAACGCATATGCAACCATTGAAGTAAAAAATACGTGCAGCGTAGTTGTTATAACAGTTCTTGCTACTGTTACCATAAATGCTGTTGTGATGTCGCTATTGCTAAATACTGTTTTGTAATTATCTAACGTAAACTTGCGCGGCCAAAAATAGATACCGCCAAGCATCGCATCCTTTCCTTCGTTAAATGAATATACTATAATGTACCAAACTGGATATAATGTTAAAAAACAGATAATAATCATAAGTGTGACATTGACTATATTAAACACTCTATCTCCAACTGAAGATTTAATTTTCATAGTTTATTTCCACCTCTTTTTTAAACATACTTTAGATAGATTTAAAATAGTGATTTGTCTGTAAGTTTCTTTGTTAAAGTATTAGCTGTAAGTAATAACATTAGCGCAATTATTGACTTAAAAAGACCAATTGCAGTTGCATATGAGAACCTGAAAGCTTCTATCCCCATTCGATAAACATATATATCAATAACGTCAGAAGCGTCAGCATTAAGTGGATTTCTGAGAACAAAAATCTGGTCAAAGTTGGAGTTCATAAGCCCACTTACTGCCAAAATAAACATAATAGCAATTGTACCAGAGATACACGGTATGGTTATCTTAAACATCTTTGTGAATCTTCCCGCCCCATCAACTGTTGCTGCTTCATAAAGTTCGGGGTCAATTCCAGCAATTGCTGCTAAGTATATTATCGCATTCCAACCAAGCTCTTTCCAAACCTCAGATACAACTGTTATTCCCCAAAAATATTTGGGTTCTGCTAAAAAAGCTATTGGTTGCTTTAGTATTCCTAATTTGGTCAAAATTATATTTATAAGACCTGTTTCAGACAGCCAGTTCATAAGTATTCCACCAAGTACAACCCAAGAGATAAAGTGAGGCAGGTATGATATTGTTTGAACAGTTCTTTTAAATCTCACAGATACAAGTTCATTTAAAAGCACAGCAAACAAAATTGGTAATGGAAATCCTACTAAAAGCTTGAAAAAACTTATACCAACAGTATTTTTGATAATTAGCCAAAACCTTTCATCAGCAAAGAATTCTTTAAAGTTTGCTAACCCAACCCATGGTGACCTATTAAACCCCAGCGTAATATCATATTCTTTAAATGCAATTATGATTCCATACATTGGTATATAGTTAAAAATTATCATCCAAATTACACCGGGTATCGCCATTGCCTGAAGGTATTTTTGTTCATTTAATTTGTGCAAAAATTTTCTAAAACTACTTTTACGGCTTTGCTGCATATTTGGTGAGATAGCTGATTCCATGATACATCGCCTTCCTTCTATTGAGGTTATATTTTTTATATTACATAAACTACAATTTGTTTTTCTGATTTTATTATAAAATGGGGCAAAGTCTATAAAAAAGAGAGCTTTTTTAAGAAGTGGTATCTAAATTTAAGATTTTTGAACAAAAACAAAAAGGCAGAGGCTCAAAAGTTTATAAAGCCCCTGCCCTGCTTCTCTTCTTTATTTCTCATTTACTTACTCCAACATCCCCGTAAATCCGTTTATATAATAAACATTGCCGTCTGCTGTGATTCGCCAGACTGGAATTGCCTGACCATGGATGACGTTGAAATCTTTTAAGTAAAACCCAAACTTTATGTTCTGAATCTCTTTTATTCTTCTTTGCTGGTTCAAAAGGTTAAAAATTGCTTCTAAAGCTGAGATTGCTCTGCTTCGTTTAATCTCAAACCTTCTGGGATTGACTTTTGTAAAGATGTACAAGGTAGAATCCCCCTGTTTTTTTACTGTTAGCTTTCCATCAAAAATAGGATAGCCCTTGTACACCTGCACAAAGCTTCCATCATAGTCTTTTATATAATCGACCCTTTTTATGTCAAAAAGCTCAAACGGGTCTTGATAATATTTAGACTCCAAAAATAGTGTCTGGTTTACGATTTTGAGGTGGTAGATGCTACTTTCAAACTCATTTTGATATCTGTCAACCCTTTTCCCAAAAAGCTTTGTCACAATATTATCATACTTGCTCTCAATGGCAACGCTAAGTTTCGACACATAATAAATCTTTCTATCAATGCTACAAGAGAGTTTTATAGAATTTTGTGAAAGTATACTTTTTGCCATGTTTATTTGCTCAACTGTCAAGCTTTCTTCTTTTGGAAAAAGATTGAGATATTTTATGACAAGAAAAATAAATATCAAGAAGAACACCATAATTGCAATTGTTTTTGCTTTTGCCCAGTTCATCTTCACAAACAAGTCTCCTTTTACTACTTTATTGTCTCAACATATACAACCCCGCTCTGGGTATTTATCTTCCAGTAAGGGTATAAGCTTGCCCCACCCGAAATATATTCAAGGTCTATCTCTTCTATAAAAATATCTCCTTTTCTTTCCTTTATAGTGTCAATTGCTGCAATACCGTCAACCTTTATCTGAGAGGTCCTTACCCTAAGCATGTCAAAAAGATACCCCGAAATTTCTTGTAGCCTTCCACCTCGCACTTCAATCTTAGCACAAAATTCTTCATCTCCTGCAACCACATCAATGCCATTTGCTCTTGTCATAAGATATACCTTAAAATCACCATCGTTTTTAAATTCAACTTTACAAATCCTTAAATCCTCTCCTGTGTAAAATGTTCTCAAGAAAAACATAAGTGCATCAGAAATAGAGTCAACCTTTTCGCCAAAGACACTTTCCGAGTATTCAAAAACAAATCTTCCATCATTCTTTAGCTGAAGAGTTCTTCTTTCATCTGTTATTACCATATCACCATTTTTCAATATATTTTTTCTTGTCAAGATTGTATCTGGAAAAAGTCGTCGCACAATCAGATCTTTTTTGTAGCTACTCTCACTTGTCTTTATCTCAGAAAATTGAACATCTGAAAACTCAACCGGTATCAAAATATCTTTATTGGCAATCTCAGTAAATCCAAGACTGTCTGACCATGAATATACAAGCTTTAGTTCCTTCTCAATCGAATCTTCCAAAGGCATAAAGCCAAATTGGGGAAATTTCATAACAACTGAACTTTGCTTTTGAGAGTTGAAAAAGTAAAGTATCGTATTTTTGTCATTTTCCTCAATAAAAATCATGTTAAACTCAAAACCTTGCGTCTCCCTTCCAATATTTCTTTTTGCCAGTTCATACAAAAAGATATTAAAGTTTATTTTATATCCAAAGTCTAAAATTAAAACTCTTTTTTGTTTAAAAAAGTTGGTAGAAATATTTTTTAAACTTATTTCAAACTCTTTTTTTATAAGCAATTTTTCAATTCCTTCTACAAGTTTTAAAACCACCTGCGAATATTGTTCTTGATTACTTAGCACTCTTACAGCTACATTTTTAGAAATGTTTAAGTACATCTCCTTTGGAGACGCCAGAATTTTCCTTGCCCTTTTCAAAAGTTCCTGATCTGACTGAGAATTCTGATAAATGTCAACTGCTTTTACAATGTCTTCAACCTTGTAGTCAAAATAAACCTTGTAATACAAATAAATGCTGAGTATAACAAGTATACTCAGCACTATGCTTTTTATAACTTCTACTTTACTTTTTCTCATCCACCTTACCCTCTTTTTTTATTTGCCAAGCGAACTTATAAAATTTGATATTGCCTTTTCAACCTTTGCAAGAAAACTCTCTTTTTTTTCGTATGAGACCTTTAGAATGCTCAGCTGAGTGTCACTATCTTTTGTTGCAACAACCAGAATATATGTGGTACCTTCATTTACATTTATCTTTTTAGCAAAATAACCCGACTTACCCACCGTAAACTTTTCAACAAGACCCTGCTGCGAAAATGCCTCTTTCTTGTCCTTTTTTGTATATATACAAATTTGCACACCTTCGGACCCTTTACCAGATAAAACAAATACTGGAGTGCTCAGATCAACATCATACTCTGCTATCTCAACAAGAGAAGATGCAGTTGCTGTCACCTTGCTGCCATCTATCTCAACTGAATTTATATTCTTTGCCTTGGCAGATGTTTTGCTGCTATCTGCTAAAGCCACCGTACCTATTGACAAAATAAGTATCATCGCCAGTACCAGCCCAAGCTTTTTCATTTCAGCCTCACCGTCAAGTTACAATCATCCTACTTACATTATACAATTTTATTATTACAAATTTGTTACAACCGTGTTAAGAGCGCATTACAAAAGATGTTACACACTTCTTTTTACCGGAAGCACAACAGTAAAGGTTGTACCAACCCCTTCTTTGCTATCAACCAAAATTCTCCCGCCGTGTGCCTTTACAATCTCATCAGCAATCGAAAGACCAAGCCCGCTACCGCCAAGGCTTCGCGACCTTGCCTTGTCAACCCTGTAAAACCTTTCAAATATACGCGGAAGATCATCTTCAGGAATTCCTGGCCCGTTGTCCTTTACAGTTATCTTAACATGCTCCTCATTCTTTTCAAGCTTAACCTCTATTTGCCCGCCTTCTTGAACATAGACAATGGCGTTGTTTATAAGATTTATCAGCACCTGTTCAAGCCTGTCTCTATCGGCTGTAATTACCACGTTCTCTTCTGCACAACATAAAAGACTCTGGTTTTTCTTCTTTGCATGAATCCTCATCTTTTCACATACAAACCTTACAAGTTCACTAACATTTATCTCTTCAACCTTTAAAATATTCTCCCCACTGTCAAGTCGAGAAAGATACAAAAGATCAGAAATAAGCCTTGTCATCCTATCACACTCTTTTATGACCACACCCAAAAACTCTCTTTTCACAGCCTCATCATCAACATCCAAAAGAGTTTCAGAATATGTCTTGATGGTTGTGATTGGAGTTCTAAGCTCATGAGACACATCTGCAACAAACTGTTTTCGCATTCTATCAAGTTTTGCCTGCTGAGTTATATCGTGAAGGATAAATATTGTACCAGTACCTTGGTATGAATCTATAAAAGTTGCTGTATTGATCTCAATCGTCCATCCATCAACTTCATATATGTTCTGGGTAAAGTCCTTATTTTTGTCACTTTGAACATGTACTAAAAACCTTTCAACATCACCTTTCAAAAACTTTTTTGCACTCTCATTGATATGAATGATTTCATTTTTAGAGTTTACAGCCAAAACTCCATCCGACATGTTCTGAAGAATTCTTTCAAGCTTTTGCTTTTCAAATTCAAGTTCTGATATATATTTTTTTACATTTGTCGCCATGACCTTAAAAGCACTTGCAAGCTTACCAATCTCATCCTGGCTTGAAATTTCAATCTTCACATCAAGATTTCCTTCTGCCATCTCAAGTGCCTGCTTGGTAAGTTTTCTGAGTGGGTTTGAAAGAGTCTTTGCAAATAGAAAACCAATAAAGAGTGAAAATATCATGGCAACAATATAAGCCATCAGAAGTATGTTTTTGATGTCAGTCACAGTTGCAAGAATATTCTGAACAGATACCTCCAAATACAGTGCCCTTTCTACCGACCTGCCACTTTTTATCGGGAATGCAAAAACCATCGCCTGGTCCTCTACTTCCTGCTTTACAACCTTGTAGCCCGCAAGGCTTGTCAAAATCTCATCTGACGGGAAAAAGCTAATATCCATCCTCGGGAAAGATGCAAGAACCTTCCCTCTGCTATCTGTCACAATAAGTTTTTGAATCATAAACCCGTACTGACTTTCTTTCATCGACTGGTCAACGATAGTTTGGATTTTCTGCTGCGGCAGGTTTTTATCCTCTAAAAGCCTGATGAGTGATGAGTTTACCATAAACTCAATCTTTTTCTGGACATCTTCATAAAAGTAGTTTTTTGTCCTGTCTATGATGAAAAAACTTGATATAAACATAACCATCAAAATTAAAAGTCCAAAAACAAGTATGAGCCTGCTTTCTATGCTTCTTGTCATTGTGTATTTTTTTCCCCTTACCTTTATATGTTCGGATTAAAGTAGTAGCCAATTCCCCTCTTTGTCAAAATAAAAGCTGGTTCTGACGGGTTGTCTTCAATCTTCTCTCTCAGTCTTCTTACAGTAACATCCACAGTTCTGACATCTCCATAATACTCATAGTCCCAAACTTTTTCTAAAAGCTCTTCTCTTGAAAACACCTGACCTTTTTGAGACATCAAAAACTTCAAAAGCTCATATTCTCTTACAGTAAGCTCAATAACTTTGCCGTTTTTTTTCACCTCAAACGTCTCAGGGTTCAAGGTCAAAGCCCCTGCTTTTAACACCTTGCCATCTTGTGTGGAAATCTGGGCTGTCCTTCTCAAATTTGCTCTAATTCTTGCAATAAGTTCTCTTATACCAAACGGTTTTGTTATGTAATCATCCGCCCCAAGCTCCAATCCTAAAACTTTGTCAACTTCATCTGCCTTTGCTGTTATCATTATAATTGGAACATCTGAAAATTCCCGGACTTTTTTGCACACAGAAAACCCGTCAAGTTTAGGAAGCATTACATCCAGAAGTACCATGTCGAAACTTTCATTTTTTATTCTATTTAACGCATCCTCACCGTCATATGATGCTGTTACCTTATATCCTTCCTTTTCTAAATTAAATTTTATAATATCAACAATTGGTTTTTCATCATCAACAACAAGGATATGTGCTTTGGACATGAAACTTAAAATCCCCCTTTTTTTTTAAATGAAATTTTTCAATTTTCCAGTCTGACAATTTAATTATACACTAATTCGATATTTTAATGTATAATTGATTTTGGAGTAATTTCAAAAAGTAAGTCCTTATGATGCTGGAAAAGGAGGGTAAAAGCTCTTAAATTTCCTTTAAGAGCTATGATACTATGGAAAATAGAAACGTTGCATTTGAAATATTTCTTTGGCTTTTGATATACCTTTGCTTTTTTGCAGGTACTAACCTGTTTTCAAACAATGGAATGCTTCTCTTTATCTGGTCGATGATATGTTTAGTTGTGATATTTTTGATAACGATTATTTTAAGATTTTACATAACATCTACTCTGTTGCTTTTACCAGGTTTTGTTATATCATGCATACTTGCTGTTTTGTTTATGTTCAATGTCCAATTTCCAAACTTTATGATGTTACTTTTGCAGGTTTTTTCAATACACCTGATGGGACTTGTAGAGTTTGCAAGAGAATCTTCAAAAATGGTAATTCTTCAGAGACCTCTTTACGTTTATATACATGTGGGACTAAACCTTGTGCTATTTCTAATTCATCTTTTTGTTATATACCTTATTTCAGAACTGCCAAGGCAGCAAAGGCCAAAAACTTTGGACTTTACATACACAAGAAGAAGAGGAAGATAAAGCTATTCTGAGAAACTATCGAAACAAAAAGAGGGGGTCTAAAAGTCTTCATACCCCCTCTTTTTTCGCCTTGTGCTCAAGAGATGCTCTTATAAAATCTGAAAAGATTGGATGAGGTCTTTGCGGGCGCGACTTGAACTCGGGATGAAACTGCACGCCCAAAAACCATGGGTGGTCTTTCAGCTCTATTATCTCAACAAGCCTTCTGTCTGGCGATATTCCTGAAAATACCATGCCGGCTTGCTTGAATTTTTCCTTGAATTCATTATTGAACTCATACCTGTGTCTGTGCCTTTCATATACAAGTTCATCGTTGTAAATTCTGTGAGCAAGAGTGCCTTCCTCAAGCTTGCACGGGTAAAGTCCAAGCCTCATAGTACCGCCTTTTGTGAATATGTCTTTTTGCTCTGGCATGATGTCAATCACAGGGTATGGTGTTGCTTCATCAAACTCTGTTGAGTTAGCTTTTTCAAGTCCAAGTACGTTTCTTGCAAATTCTATCACCGCACACTGCATTCCCAAACATATTCCAAAAAACGGAATTTTATTCTCCCTTGCATATTTTATAGCTGCAATCTTACCTTCAATTCCTCTGTCACCAAATCCGCCCGGTACTAAAATTCCGTCTGCGCTTTTGAGTTTTTCATTAGCATTTTCATAATTAACTTCTTCTGCATTTGTCCACAGAATCTCAACATGGCTATCGTTTGCAATCCCTGCATGTTTTAGTGCCTCTGCAACAGACAAATACGCATCATGAAGCTCAACGTACTTGCCAACAAGGGCAATTGTTACATTCTTTTTAAGATTTTTTTCTTTTTCAACTATCTCAATCCAGTCAGAAAGGTCTGGCTTTGTGCAGGCAAAACCAAGTTTTTCACATATAATCTCACCAAGACCCTCTTTTTCAAGCATGAGAGGCACCTCATACAGGCTTTCTGCATCCAAGTTCTGAATGACATATTCAGGTTTTAAATTGCAAAACAGGGCGATTTTGGCTTTGAGGTCTTGTGAAAGTGGCTTTTCTGTTCTGCAAACAATAATATCAGGCTGAATGCCAATTGACCGAAGCTCTTTTACAGAGTGCTGCGTGGGTTTTGTTTTGAGCTCTCCAGACTTTGAAAGATATGGCACAAGAGTCACATGAACATACAGAACATTTTCTTTTCCAATATCTGTCGCAACCTGTCTTATAGCCTCCAAAAACGGAAGACTTTCAATGTCACCAACAGTCCCACCTATCTCTGTTATAACAACATCTGTGGAGTTGCTTTTGCCAAGCCTGTAGATTCTCTCTTTAATTTCATTTGTAATGTGGGGTATTACCTGAACCGTGCCACCAAGAAAATCGCCACGCCTCTCTCTTTGAATCACAGACCAGTAAATTTTCCCTGTTGTGACATTGCTGTTTTTTGTAAGGTTTTCATCGATGAACCTTTCATAGTGACCAAGATCTAAGTCGGTCTCAGCACCATCATCTGTGACAAAGACCTCTCCGTGCTGATATGGACTCATAGTTCCTGGGTCAACGTTTATATATGGGTCAAACTTTTGCATTGTAACCTTTAAGCCGCGCGCTTTTAAAAGCCTTCCTATTGATGCTGCTGTGATTCCCTTGCCAAGCCCGGACACTACCCCGCCTGTGACAAAGATATATTTTACTTGCTTTTCCATAGTTAAAAACCTCCATGGAAAGAGATATATTTAAAAATTTGTTTTTCTATTGTCAACCTTTATTACATTATAACTTTTATATTTTAATGCATCTATTTTCTCTTATCAAGCTAAAATTTGTTTGCTGTTTTTTGAATACAATGTATATTCTTGTTATATCATAAATAAATAATGAGGGAGAGATTTGTCTCCCCCTCATTTCTCCTTACTTTTTTATGGTATTCATCTGCTTGAAATTATTTTTTAGCTGAAGCATCTTTATAAATATTCTTCTTGGTGAACCACCGCTCGAAGAATTTTGAGCCTGATATACTTTAATCGGACATTGCAATGTATAATTTCCATCATACGGCGTAAATGGAAGATTTATAATCAGGGTGGAATTCAAATCACCATTCACACCTGCCAAGATGATGCTCCATGTATCTGCTTTATCATCAAAACCCATGAAGAATTCTTCAAGATTATATTCATTCAAATCCTGTGCTTTTATTACAGCAGTTACTGGATACGGTATAGCAGAAGCTACAAAGGATATACTTGGTTGATTCTCATATGCCATCTCCATGCATACGCCGGTTTCTCCTATGATGTAGTGACTGTAAGTTGGAATATAAATGTCCAATTTCAACACATCGCCCTGGTAAACACTATCTAATGTGGTTGGCTCAAACTCCCAAGTATCCTTATTGAACTTATACACACTTTTTATTGCAATTTTGCTTGCATCAATGCCAAGGTCATAAGTTATAATCTGCGGATAAGGTGAAATAACAAGCTTTTCTGTTGGCTTGTATCCCAATGACCTTGGGTCATCATAGTAAGGATTGTGTGCAAAAACCCAAACGTACCCATAATCACCAGGGGCAAATTTGGCTTCACGTCTTTTGCCTATAAAAGTTGCAATCTTGGCATAAGATGCAGATGTTTCAAATCCAATGTAGAGTCTATCATTTAAGCCCAATCCACCCTCAGTAAAGTGAGGTATAAATTGGACAGTGCTGAACTTAGCTAAATCAAGATCTATTTGGGAATCTTCGAAGACATTTAATTTTGCATATGCATAGTTTTTGACGTCTTCATCTCCGTCTCCATACACAATCTTTGCAACATATTCTCCTTTAGTAATAATTAGAGGCAACCTGCCAGCTGCATCTGTTGTTCCAACAAATAACTCCTTGTAAGTATCTTTGTCGATAATGTAAATACTTGCACCTACAATGTCAGCCGTGCCATCATATACATGTAGCTGTACAGATGTATCGTTATATATATTGTTGAAAACAGTAACTTCTTCTGAGTCATAACCATCAAAGCTCAAGCTTCTTTTTACTACAAAACCTTCTCCAAATACTGTTACATTGTTATCAAAATATACGCTCATATCAACAGAAATTTGTCCATCATTGGTATAGAAAAGTTCCATTCCATTTCTAACTAAACCAAATTGAGTTACTTCTGTGCCATTTAAATTAAATTTTATCGTGACCGGTTTTAATTTCTCAATAACATCAATATAGCCTTTTAGTTCCATTCTTGGTGTTACATAAACTCTGTATGATATAAATTTAGTAGGTGTAACGTCAAACGTAACTTTTCCGTCTCGGTCAGTATATCCGGCAAATGCAACTTCATCAGTTTGCGTAGTAAAGTCATAGTAAGTTACTGTAACAAGCCTTTCTGGTTGTAGATTTCCTTTGTAGTCTTTAACAACAATCTGCACAATGTTCGGCAAATTATAGTAAACAACTTCTGGTACTATTTCTGCTTTGTAGTAATTTCCATATTTATAGTTAGTTGCTGTACATGTTGGATACGAGTTTCTGTCCCACCAGTGGTCAGAGCTAATATCATCATCTGTTACATTGAAGTAGCTATAATCAATTTCCACTCCTCCAAGACTATCCCTATCATCCCACGTTACATCAAGCTGGTACCAATCTCCATCAAGCTTTACCATATTCCATGCATGCCCTACTTTGCTTGCCACATCACCTGCTTCACCGTATACAACAATTGTTTCTATCCCTGCAGTGTTCAAAAGTACATACATTGCTTTTGCATAACCATCGCACACAGCAAGTCCATTTATAAGTGCTCCATATGCGGTGTGAATGTCAAATGGTCCACTTTGGTTAAGATAGCTTTCAATATCATACCTTGTATGAAGTATTAAATAGTCATGCAACGCCAAAACTTTGTCATAGTCATTATATGTCTGGTCTATTACTGTTTGAACTATTTCTTGAGCCTTTTGTAAAACTGCTTGTCTTCTTGCAATTCTTTCTTGTTTTTCATAAATATAAGGAATTATAAACATCATAACATCTTCAGCACTGCCTGTGAAAAATCTGATACCTATAACGTCATTTACTCCATAATCCAATGCCAGCGGGTAATTTCTCATTAAATTCATGAAAATATTCTGACACATCTGGTTATAGTCAACTATTTGTAAATTTGCAGGCAAACTTATAAATATTACATCATCAGCAGTTGAGTCGATTTTGTATGAAACCTTTTCAACTATTTCTGATACATTAGAAGTCTTCTCCGCATACCCTGAAGCATCACTATTTGAACTAATTTCAAAAGAATAACTCTTTTCTAAGACAAGATTTTCATAAAGTGGTCCTAAATCTTTCTGAATCATTATATTATAGTTGCCATCTGTTGTATCACTGGGTACATAGAATAAAGTCGCGCAAACTTTATTTTCTAATATTTTTGTTGCTAATACGCTAAGAGGACGGTCCTGGGCAGCACCCTGTAATGTTATGTTTGTACCATAAGGTATCTCAAATCCAAGGAAATTAGGATATGCATCATCTATTACAACATCTAAGCTGTAACCACTGTGTGTTTTTATATTTTCGTACAAAACAGCAACAGATCCTGATTTTAAGCCGGTTATTCTTTCATCATTTATATTACAAACAACCAAGTCACTTTCATTTTCGTTTATGTTAAAATCTACCTGTTTGGTAACTTCTTCATCAGGTAAAGTAAGATCAATTGACAAAGGTAATCTATTTTCATCCACAGCAAAAGTGTACTTTAAATGAGAATTATTAGTATCAAAAGTTTCTACCTCAACCGCATCTAAGGTATATGTTCCTTTGGGCAAATATACACTCAAATCATCAGACAATTGATATCTTTGGTTATTTAGCTTTACATACACGCTCTCTGCAACAGAAGTTAAGTTCGACAATCCATTAAATGTAAATGTTAATTTTTTAAGTGAGGTAAAAGCAAACTGTAAAGTAGCACCTGAGGTATTTAGCTGGCATGTTCTAACAAAATACAATTTTTCGCCATTTATCTCCTTTGCAATCTTAATTGTGTACGTGCCTTTGTTTGCAATTATATTTATCTGGTTGTTCTGGAGATTTACTTTTACATCATCGGTTGTAAAAACATCACTGTAAGTACTATTTGCCACTGAAAACTCATAATCTGTTAACATTTTGTTTCCATAAGAGAAGTTTATAGTAGCATTTACAAACTCAGATGTTGTTGTGTCAACAACAATTCTGTTCATTCCGTTTACCACATTTACACTGCTAATCAACGCATAAATAAGCCCCTTCTCAGTGGCATACTTCCATGCCAAAATTTTGTAATCATTTCCTACTGGCACAATTACACCTAATTCAGTTGTATTTACATGATATGTTTGGCTAAACTGCGAAGATTGCCTCACAATTTTTACATTAAACTGGTCTTCATAAATATCAGCACCTGTTTTTAACTTAAGTTTTATAACACCTTCTGTTGGTTTGATTGCATACAAAAGACCAGCATAGTTTTTCCCATCTACATTTATAATTAATTCTTTGCTCTCAGAAATATTCAGTGAAATTGTTGCAACACCGTTTGAATTTGTATAGCTACTTTTGCCCTCTATCGTTACTAATTTGCCAGAAAGAGGATTGCCCTGAGCATCTTTCACTGTAACACTGACAGTATTGTCCTGAGCAACTAAGATTGTCTCCTTGTCAACAGAAACCGAAGCAATATTTTCTGAGCTTGACACACCTGTTGAACCTGATGGCAAACTGCCTGTTGAGCCAGAAGGTGTCCCACCTGTTTGTCCAGAGCCAGATAGAGTTGTGCTTCCTATACTTCCAACAGAAGCCTGGCTGCCTCCCTCTGAAAGAGAAGCAATGCTATCTGATGTTGTTGGGGAACTAGTACTGCTTGCATTACTCTGACTTGAAGTTTGCAGCTGATTTCGGATTTTTTCCATTTTGCCCTCTATAACTGTAACTATTTGCCCTTTTGTGGTCTCATTATTATTCACATATACCTTCTCTTCATTTACTTGTATTTTTTCGATCATGCCCTGTGACAATATTTTAACGTTCTGCGAATTTACAGTCAGTTCCTGTATTTTCGAGTTTGTTTCAACTTTTAAATTTGCTTGGTTTTGAATTATAACCTTATTTATATTCCCTTGAGTTATATTAACTTCTGCCTTTGCCGAAATAATTTCAACGCTCTCTGCATTTCCTTTTATAGAAACAAAAATATTTGAAGATTCATTTGAACTAATCATAATACTTTTTATTGGTAACCTTGACAAATTCTCTATTATTGCATTTTCTTTTACTTCTACTTTTTCAATATTAGAATTTCCTGAAACTACAACTCTTGTAGCCGCCTGAATATTGTCAACTCTTACCTTTTGTGCTTTTACATTTTCTAAAGTTATACTGTGTTCACCGCCACCGCGAATTATAATGCTGCCATTAATATTGGAATTCTCAATTCTTACACTTCCCCTACCCACACCTTCCGCAATAATTACATTTCCGTTTACTGAAAAGCCATTTATTCTTACACCAGACTTGTTGATAACAAGATTGCCTTTTACTTCTTTTGAAGTGTAATATCCCTCTTTATGTAAAAGTAAACCCATTATATTGTCTAAGATACTCAATGCCTCTGCCCGAGTTATAAACTTTTTGGGTTTAAATGTCCCATCTGGGTATCCTTTTATATAATTTTTTTGCACAAGCGCAGCTACATAATTTCTTGACCATGAAGAGATCTCATCTGCATCTTTAAAAGCAGAAAGCACATTGTTGTCATTGACCTGTTCAATCCCAAATACTCTGGCACATATGACAGCTGCCTCTTCTCTTGTTATATATTGGTTAGGTCTTAATGTTTGGTCGTTGTATCCAGTTATATATCTTGACAGTGAATTCAAAGCTGAATAATACCAATCTGTCTTTTTTACATCCTTAAAATTTCTCCCAGCATCTATAGAAATTTCTCCAATGATATTGGCTAAAAACTTAGCAAACTCAGCTCTGCTTATACACTGGGAAGGTTTGAAAGTGCCGTCAGAATATCCTTTTGCAACCTGATATGTATTGCTCCACTTTTCGATAAGGTCTTTTGCCCAATAGTTTGAATTTACATCTTTAAATGCAGCTTGAACAAATGTAACCGGGAAGAAAAAGCTAAATATAAAAGCAAAAATCGCTATTACTGCAACTTCTCTGCGGAAAGAATACATCTTTTGTTTACCTCCCATTAAATGTTTTTATTGCTATCAAGATGAAAAATACAATTTACATTTTAGTTATTCTATTAAAATTTGTCAATATGTATTTTTGTGTGACAAAAGTTATTTTCACAACTTCGCATAAAAATTGAACTTTGAAAATTTTTATTGAGAAATATAATTATTTTTTGTGGTTATCGAAAAGAGGAAAATGGTAACAAGGAAAGTGGAAAAAATCTAAAAACTGATTTTAAAGGAGTGTGATGATAACTTTGAGCCAGAATGGTTGGCTTTTTCAGGAGGCAACAAGGCTGGCTCAAGAATATGGCTTTAAGTGTTATGAGATACATTCAAATCTTGTTAGAGTAAGAACCATTTGCGATGAGTGGCTTATTGAATACGTCCAGAGTTCCAAAAAACCGTTTTACCTTCATCATTACAAAGACAAGCCTCATCTTCAAAGAAAGTTCTATGACCTTCCCTTCTTGTTCAAGTCGCTTTTTCAGCATGACAGATTTGTACTAAACGGTAGAACAACAGTCCCTATAAAGAAAATCAGTGCATAAAAACTGCAAGTTGGTAAGTGAAATATCAAGGGAGAAAGGAGGCTAAAACAGTTGAAGATAATAATGCAGAAAGGTATAATTTTAATTAGGTGATGATAGATGTTATTAAGTATGCAAAAAGTAAAAGAAATATACTCAATCAGTCGAAGGACACTTATAAACTGGGAGAAAGAGGGGTTAATTACTCCTGTTAGAACCCCAAAGGGTAGAAGAAGGTATAAAAAAGAAGACATAGAAAAACTACTGGGTATGATAGAGGAAAAACCAAAGCCAACCGTTGTTTTGTATGCAAGGGTATCAACAAAAAAGCAAGAAGAGTACCTTAAAAATCAGATTAGAAGACTTGAAGAATATGCCAATTCTCAGGGGTGGCAGTATGAGACTATATCTGAGATAGCGAGTGGGGTAAACGAGAACAGAAGGGGACTGTTGAAACTTTTGAACAAGATTAAGAGAGGAGAAGTTGAAAAAGTTGTAGTGGAGTATCCTGACAGACTTGCAAGGTTTGGGTTTGAATATCTCAAATTTTTCATGGAAAGCTATGGAGTAGAGCTTATAGTGCTAAACGGTCAAGAAAACGAAGAAGACATAAACAAAGAACTGGCAGAGGATTTAATAGCGATAGTAACATTTTTTGCAGCAAGGATTTACGGAAGAAGAGGTGCGAAAAAACATGATAACTATACAAGCGAAACTGATATTTGAAAGTAGCGAAGATAAAAAACAAGTATTAGACCTTATGAGAAGATGGACTTCGTGTATGAGATTTGCATACAAAAGGCTTTTAGAAGGCTGGGATAGAAATACCCTCAAAAGAGAACTTCAGGGGATTTTCAATTTGAACTCAAGGTATGTAGACGATGCAATAATGAAAGCAAGGAGCATCTTGGAAGCTTGCAAGCAAAGTGGCGAAGACCCAAGAAAAGTTGTGTTTGGTGGCAGGCAGCTTTTTGAAAAACTCAAGAGGCGGCATATAAACGGCAAGCCTTACAAAAAACTCAAGATTGAATGGCAGGAGAAAAGGAAGGGGAATCTGTATTCAAAAGGGGACAGGAGCAAGAAAGGTAATCTCAATACACGGATTGAGATAGATGGGGATTCTACCAAACTCAGAATCAACGTAGGAGAAAGGGAGTACGTATATGCGACGATACAGCCTGGATGGAAGATGAAAGACGGAACGTACACAGACAGGAATCAACTGCTACAGGCGATAAGTACTTGTGGAGAACCCTACTCCGCCCAGCTGAAACTCAGAAACGGTGTAGTATATGCCTACTTTGCTGTTGAAGAAGTTTTCCCAAAGCCTACGATAACGAGAGCGAATGGAGTTATAGGGATAGACACGAACGCATATCCCAAGAATGTGGCATGGGTAGAAACAGATGAGCAGGGACAACTTCTGGGATATGGTGAGATACCGATGCCAGAGCTTGAAAATAGCAGCTTTGACAAGAAGGAGTATTACAGGTGGCAGTATGCACACAGGATAGTACAGATGGCAAAGGGAAAACAAAAAGCCATAGTGATTGAAAGTCTTAACATACAGGACAGGGGAAGAAGAGGAGACTTTTCAGGTAGAAAATCAAGACGGATAAGGCATTACTTTGGATACAGGTTACTTTTAAAGAAGGTAAAACTTTTAGCAAAGCGAGAGGGAATAGAAGTTATAGAGGTTAATCCAGCATATACATCGGTAATAGGTATTTTGAAGTACGCACCGCAGTTTATGGTGACAAAAGATATAGCAGCAGCATATGTGATAGCAAGAAGAGGGCTTGGGTTAAATGAGAGGATACCGTCAAACTATATGGAACTTCTTAGCAGGCTTGATACCAGTAGTTTGGAAGAACTAAAAGAGCATGTGAGCAAAACGGTGAAGAATGTACGTTTAAGGAAGAAGCAGCATAAGGAGATTGAATATGTAATGCGGATGATACAAAGCCTTGGGAGTGAGCCAGGGAGACTACCTGAGCCACTGGATGGAACAAGCGAGGGTAGTCGTAGTAGAGACTACAATCTCTGGCGAGTTCTCAGGGTAGCGGTGGTAACTCCACTCTCTCCTGACAGGGTACTGCGTGACATGTCTGTCCTGAAATCGATATTGGTTTTGGGGCAAGTGGGGAGACCGAAAATCGGCGCGAGTTCCTGTTTCTTGGGACAGGGACGGCTGTGCAATTTTGCACAGTTTGGTTAACCAGGTGAAGCAAATTAAATGTAACATTTAAAGCTTTTGATACGTTTTATAAATTTGATGTATAATAATTTTTGAAAGGATGTGATTGCTTGAAGGTTAGTTTAATTTTCATATTAGGACTCTTGTCTGGTATAGGCCTTATAATAATTTATAATAAAGTATTACCTCTAATTCTTTTTAAAAAGAAAAATCCTCTTATAAAGATTGCACCCGAACAAAAATCGTTTGACGAGCTTGTTCAAGTTTACAATAGCGTATCACAAGATATAAAAAGAAATTTGGACGAATACTCCTCCTTCCCAACCACAGATTGCGGAAAATTACTTGCTGCAGGCCTTTTTACTCAAGTTACCGTGTGTCTGAGCATTCTTTCTTCTTTAGAAAAATTTGGCATTGACACAAAAGCTGTGTTTGACGAAATTGTAAGCAAAAACAAAGTTTAAGTTGCCAACTCAGTAAAAAAATTTTTTGAAATCTGGGGGGTAAAAATAAATTGTCCACGAAAGAAATTTTCCAAAAAATCACCATCAAAAAAGGTGATATCACAAAAGAAAATGTTGATGCGATTGTAAATGCGGCAAACAGCCACCTGCACCACGGTGGTGGAGTTGCTCTTGCAATTGTAAAAGCAGGTGGGCAGGAGATACAAAAAGAATCAGATGAAATTATAAATAAGATTGGCTTTCTGCCAACAGGAAATGCTGTTATAACAAATGCTTACTGCTTGCCTTGCAAGTTTGTAATCCATACTGTTGGTCCAATCTATGGTGAAGGCAATGAGGATGAAAAACTCCATAAAGCAATCTACAATAGCCTGTATCTTGCTCACCTTTATAATTTAAAAAGTATAGCATTTCCGGCTGTATCAAGTGGCATATTTGGATTTCCAAAGGACAGGTGCGCAAAGATTTTGATTGATACTGCTATTGAGTTTTTAAGCAATATTAAAACAAGCATTGAAAAGGTTGTGTTTTGCCTGTTTGATGATGAAACTTATGGTTATTTTGAAGAGTATTATAAAAATTTACTAAAAGAATAAATAAAAGGGGCTCTTTATCTCAAAACTGCCCCTTTTTTTCTTGTAATACACAAAAACAATTTATTTATGTAGTTTATATTAAAATTCCTATTTTTTCTTTCATAATCCTAAGATCAATGTCATGTCTACCATATTCTTCTTTTATTTTGTTAGTAACTTCAACAAGATTTTCTACTTTAGTTGAAGCTTCCTCTTTAAATCTGTTTATCTCAGCTTTAAAATTCTCTATATCTGCTTTAAATTGCATAACCCCTCCAAAAGCATTGAAAAGAGTATCTATGCATCCTGTATTTTCTAATACAGCTTGTCTTAAGCTTTGAATTTCTGTTTGCATATTTTTCATCTCTACTTGCATACCCTGCATCTCTGTTTGCATATTTCTGATGTCATTTTTGATAGTAGAAATTTCTCTTTCCAAAGCATAAACCTTTACTTCAAGTTCACCAACTCTTTCCTCAACCCTACCAAGCCTTTCCTCAAGCTTATCAAGTCTTTCTTCAACCCTGTCAAGTCTTTCTTCAACCCTGTCAAGCCTTTCTTCAACCCTGTCAAGTCTTTCTTCAACCCTGTCAAGTCTTTCTTCAACCCTGTCAAGTCTTTCTTCAACCCTGTCAAGTCTTTCTTCAACCCTGTCAAGTCTAATTTTTACTTCTTTTACATCGCTTTTTAGTTCCTCAATGCCTAAGACAATCTTTTCTAACATTTCTCTTTCTGACATAAGTAAATGACCTCCAAAAAATTTTCCTCTATAAATTCTATCAAACAACATTATAGAAATTCAACCAACAACTAATTACAGTTCAGTATGCATTCTCCATAAACTTGCCACCAAAAATGGTTGCTAGAATAATTTTAATATCAAGCCAAAAAGACCAATTTTCTATATACCAAATATCGTATTTTATTCTCTCTTCAATCGAAGTATCCCCTCGGAGCCCATGAATCTGAGCCCACCCGGTAATTCCAGGTCGGACTCTGTGTTTTATCATATATTTTGGAATTTCTTCTTTAAACTTTTCCACGAAATACGGTCTTTCCGGCCTTGGCCCAACTAAACTCATGTTGCCAACAAGAACATCCCAAAGCTGTGGAAGTTCATCTAAAGAAAGTCTTCTTAATATCTTGCCAACTGGAGTTCTTCTTGGGTCGTTCTTCGTTGTCCATCTTATTTTTTCTTCATTGGGGTCTTGAACATACATGGTTCTGAACTTGTGCATTTTGAAAACACGTCTGTTGTAACCTACTCTTTCTTGAGTGAACAAAACTGGCCCTTCTGATGTCAATTTTATCAAAATTGCTATGATTATGAATAAAGGAAGACAGAGGATTAATCCAATTAGAGAGACAACAATATCAAAGCTCCTTTTTATAAACCTGTTTGTCCACTCATCAAGCGGAGAATAGCGTATGTTTATCAAAGGGATTTTATCGATCTTCTCTATTTCTGCTTTTGATGGTATAAATTTAAAGTAATCTGGTACTAAATATGTTCTTATACCATACTTTTCGCAAATATCGACAATGTAATTTATTTCTTTTTCCTGATTAAGAGGAAGAACTATGATTATTTCATCAACATGGTTGTTACTTACAATGCTTTCTATGTCCTTAATTTTCCCCACAACTCTCTCATTCATAGGATCGCTTTCATTTACAACAAAACCAACGATTTGATAGTTATTCCTTTCGAAGATATTGCTTAATCTTTTTGAAATCTCATTTTGTCCAACAAAAAGAACTTTTTCTTTTGAAATTATCTTTGAGTTTGGTGAGAACAAGATCCTTCTTAAAATAAGTCTTTGAAGTATTGACATAAGAAAGTTTAAAATAACAAAGATAAAAAGAAAAATTCTTGAAAAATCAATAAGTTTTATGGTATAGAAAATCATCACTATAATCAGCAGAGCAAATATATTTGATCGTAAAATTCTCATAAAATCAGAAAATAATTTGAAATTACTCCTCATACTTTCTTTCTCAGATACTGTAAGAAAAAATAAATACAGAGGTACATGTAAAGCAACAATTAATAAATATGTCTGTATATCTAATGAGGCTGGCTTATTAAACAAGCCACTATTAAACTTTATAAACCACGATAAAATAAATGATAATAAAATTGCTGGAATATCAATAATCTTTGCTATCTTTATATAAAGTCGTCCCAAGTTATGCATCTCTACCATCCTTTTTATCCGTGTATTTTTGCATTAGTTCTTCCTTGTTTTTATTTACTAATCATGAGACTGTTTATAAATTCGATAAATTCCATTCTAAATCTTTCGGCGCTAAACTTTTCAGCATGAGATCTAATATAGTCCTTGTCGAATCTCTCAATATCTTTTTCGAATTTATAAACTGCTTCTTTCAAACTCTCAACATCCTGCTTTTCGAAAAAAACCCCCGTTTTACCTTCCTCGACCGTTTCAACAGCTCCTCCTTTCTTAAGAGCAATCACTGGTCTGCCGCACGCTTGCACTTCAACTGGAACTATCCCGAAGTCTTCTATGCCTGGGAAAATTAAAGCTCTACACCTTTGATATAAATCTTTTATAGTTTCATCTGGCTGATAACCCAAAAATTCAATATTAGACTTAGCAATTGATTTTAGTTTTTTGTATTCTGGTCCATCTCCTACAATTACTAATCTTTTAGATAGCTGATTAAAAGCTTCAACTGCTAAATCAACCCTTTTGTATGGGACAAGCCTGGATACAATTAGATAATAATCCTCTATATTTTTGTCCTTTGCTGGTGTAAAATATTCTGTATCCACAGGTGGGTAAATTACTTTGCAATTTCTTTTATAAAACTTTTTTATTCTGTTTGCCACATAATTTGAATTTGCTACAAAATAGTCAACCCTATTTGCTGCAATGGTATCCCATATTCTAAGATAATGAAAGTTCCGCTCTAAATATCTTCTGATTATGAGGTTATAGTCTTTCAAATACTCATGTGTCAAATCCCAAAGATACCTTGGTGGAGTGTGACAATAACATATATGTACACTATTGGGTGATGTTATAACCCCTTTAGCAAAGGCTGATGAAGAGCTTATCACTAAATCAAAATCACTCAAATCGAAATTTTCAAAAGCTCTTGGCATGTATTTGAAAAACAGTTGATGCTTAATGTGAGCTAATGGATTTTTTTGCAAATTCGACGTAATTATTAAATACTTATCAAAATACTTTCCTAATTTTCTTCTGTTATATACGAGAGTATATATGGGGGCTTCAGGAAATAATTTCTTCAACTCTAATATAACCTTTTCAGAACCTCCCATAGTAGTCAGCCATTCATGCACTATTGCAACCTTCATTGAAGTCCTCCAATCATTTCATATATTTTGTATGTACTTTCAGCAATCTTTTTCCAATTGTAAATTTTCAAAATCTCTTGTTTTAACATTTCCGACTTTCTGTGTAATTCCCTATTTTTTGTATCTTTTAAAATTGCCAACATTTTTTCACTAATATCATCAATATCATTCGGATTTACATATAGCGCATTATCTTTAAAATATTCTCGTGTAGCACCACTAGTTGTAACAATCAGTTTACAGCCACAAAAAGCAGCTTCTAACGAAGCCAAACCTGGTGTTTCAAATAAACTTGGCATTATGTGAGCAATAGCACATTTATAAGCAATCCATAATTTCTTATCACTATGTTTTAAAGCAGGTAGAAAAATTATCTTTCCCTTACTTTTTAAAGCTTCTCTTTTGCATTGGTCATAATATTTTATCTCATTAAGATTTGGTGATCCTATCAAAATAAGTTTTATATTGTTTTCCCGAGCTATCAATTTATTAAATGCTTTTATAAGATTTAATTGATTTTTTCTTTTATCAAATCTTGCAACATAAAGAAAGTAAGGCGTATTAATATTATATTCTTTATTGAAATCCTCCTCATCTTCTGGCGTTATGGTATTTAAATAACCAGTTATTTCTTCAACATCTATTCCATTTGGTATTACATGAATTTTTTCAGGAAGAACATTAAAAGTCTTTCTCAAATAATCAGCTTCTAAAAAGGAATTAGGCAATAAACAATCAGCAAGCTTTAGAAGTTCTAATCTATCCAATATAGCACTTCTAAATGGTAACCTTTTACCAATAAAAGTCGCTATTTTATAGGAAAGATAATGCTTATTGTCAAAGAAAATAGGCGATATTACTACCTTTTTTTTTAAACTCTTAGCTGCATTCATAAGAGGAAAAAGAATGTATTCTGAGCCAAAAAAAATGAATTATGTCATAATCAGCAAGTTTTGTGTTTACAACATCAAATATTGCTATTTCCAACTTGAATAACTTCTCAAGATACTTTTTTGTTTTCAACATCTGAATTTCTCCTCCACCTATATTTTGAAAAGCTAAAGGTGGAGTAACAAATAATACTTTCACTATTTTGCACCATCCTTTAAATTATAGAATAATTTAACATATTTCTCTATTACATGATTGTTCTCAAATTTTGAAGATAACTCATTGCATTTTTTTCTATATTTCTTATAAGCCTCGCTGTCAACATAAAAATTTATTATCTTATCACTTAGTTGCTTGCAATCTAATGGATCAAACTTAAGTTCATCTATGGTTATTAGTTCCTTTAAAGAAGATGTATCAGCCACAAGTACAAGTGCTCCATTTTTAAGTGCTTCAACTACTGGAAGCCCAAATCCTTCATAAAAAGAAGGAAATACAAAAATAAAACAGTTTCTCATTAGTAGATTTTTCTCTATATCACTTACATACTCTAAATATTTAAGACATCCGGTTTTAGAATATTTTTTAATACTTTCAATAACCTTATCACTTTTCCATCCGATTTTTCCAGCTAAAACAGTTGGCATACCTGTCTTAGCATAAACATCTTTGCATATTCTGAGTAAAATCTCTGTATTTTTTCGGGGTTCTATAGTACCTACATACAAGATGTATTTATTTTTAGCAAGATTATATTTTGATAAGTATTCTTCCTCATTAATATTATCCATATCAGCAACAATCACTGGATTATAAATAACACATATTTTTTTTGAATCAACATTAAAATAATTTAATATATCTTCTTTTGTTGAATTAGAAACAGCTACAATTTTATCAGCCATTCTAATTGAATAAGGTATAAATACCCTATTGATAAAATAGTTTAATCTTTCCATAGTCTGTGGATATTTATAACACACTAAATCATGTACTGTTAAAATTTTTTTTACATTTTCGTTTCTTATAAACGGCAAAATATTTTGTGTCCCCCAAAACACATCGATATTATACTTTTTTATCAAATAATCTGTTCTTTGCATATACCACAGAGTTCCCTTGAGAAGTTTATAATCACTCTCAATAACAGTAATTACATTCGGGTAATTAAAGTCTAAAAATATTTCTTTATCAGAGAAAAGGAAAAAGTTAATATCATTACATTTTTCAGGTAATACTTTTAGCAAGTTATAAAGGTAAAATCCTATTCCTGTTTTAATCTTCCCCAATGGTCTTGCATCTACACCAATATTCATTTTTATCCCTTTCTCTCGTAATCTGTTATGAAATAGTAATACGGCAAGAATAATACCAACCAAAACTGATAAAACAGAAGATTATTAAACCAGCTTATTATAAAGTATGTGAGTAGTAGAGAGCAAAAATTTGCAAAGTGTAATCTAATATCCAATTCCTCATATCTTATACTTTGATACACCTTATAAATATCTTTAAACAGCCACAACAAGAAAAAAATAGTCCCTACTAAACCACAATATAAAATTAAATTTAAAAAAGAAGAGTCAAAGCCAATAAATTGCAAGCCATATTTTATATTCAGAAAACCATACCCATCCCCTATCAATAATTTAATTGGAGTTTTTCTAATATAATCCAGCGCACTATTCCAGCTTTGTATACGTGCATGAGCAGAATTATCTACCGGAATACTTTTTACTCGTTCGAAGATCTTGTAAAAATCTTTATCCAATAACGTTGTAAACAGCAAAATGGTATCTACTAATATAAGTTTTTTAAAAATCTCAATCTTCTTCTTAGCAAAACTCCAACTTCCTATCAAAGCAGTATTAAAAAACACCACCAAGAATAAACCTAAAATTGAACTTCGAGATATAGTCTTTAACAACGTAACGTTAAAAAAAACTAATAAAACAATTTTTTGGATTAAACTTTTTTTGTCTTGCAAACTCTGCCTTAGAAAACTTATTATTGTGATGCTAATAAACATAACTAATATATTCCCAAAAAAATTGGGATCAAAAATATTGCCAATTAATCTAAATTTATGAGGATCAAGATTGAGATAAATCCCATGTTGTTGAAAAAAATTATTCAATCTTTCTGTATCTGGCTCAATAAGGTAAATAATCCATCCAATTATACAGAGTAGTAACCCAATCTGAGTATAAAACCATTCTATTTTGCTAATATTTTTTTGTAGATTAAAAAATAAATAAATTATGAATGCAAAATACACCAAAGAAAAAAATCTTAAATAGTACAGAAGTGGCAAAATATTGAACTTATAAATTATGTAATTAACCAATATAGAAAGTAATATTAAAGTTAACAATACTTCAACTGAGTCAAAGTCTTTTAAGCTCAATTTTCTGAATAAATCTTTATTTTTCTTAAGAAGAGTTAATTCATAAACAAAAAATATAACAACAAAAATTAATATGCTAACTTCTGTCAGAGATATTGTACGGGAGAAGAAGGGTAACTTTATTATTCTTGAAAAATTTCCTGTTAATATATAGCACATATATAATATTATACCTGCTGTATTAAATATGATTTTTATTTTCCCTTTTTGCCATAATTCTTTTGTTAATTGTTGCAATATTATCACCCTTTGTATTTTAAACAATAATAAATTCAAACAATTTATGAAAATATAAAGTCGAATATTTTTTTACTCAAGACCTGCCAATTATATTTGGAAATATATCGACTGATAACTTCAAACTCGGACTTTGGTTGGTTGAGCTTTTCAATTACTTCTAAAACATTTTCTTCAGGAGATTTAAATACATCTATATAAATTGCATGTTCATCTAAAATCTCTGGTAAAGATGTACAATTTGAGGCTATAACTTTTGCACCACATGCTAAGGCTTCTAAAGGAGGCAGTCCAAAACCCTCATATAAAGAAGGATATAAAAAGGCTTCGCATCTGCTGTACAAAAAACAGAGTAAATTGTCATCAAGTTTTTTTAATCTAATAATGTCTTGGTCACTTTCATTATCCCACACATTTGATACCAATTTATGTGCTGGATAAAACCTCTTCAAACTCTTGTAAAGCTCATAAGCATAGGAGAAATTCTTGTGTTTTTTGTTATTTCCTATAAATAAGAAAAACTTCTCTGGTAGATAAGAATATACATCTTTAAGACGTTCAATTTCTTCATCTTTCAGTTTTCTAAAAGTATTCACATCAATTCCAGGATATATTACCTTTATCTTTTCTGAATTGCCATAGTATTTAATTATCCTTTCTTTAGAATAGTTTGAAACAGTAAACACGTAAATAGCTGTGTTAATATAATACTTTACCAATGTTGAATAATATACTCTGTTCTTCAAACTCGAGTAAAAGTCCAAGTGCATTAAATCATGGATAGTTATATACTTTTTAATCCTTTTATCTATTATTGGCGGTGATGAAAATGAAGGCGAAAAATAAGCTATCTCTTCTTTTGTCCTCTTTCGAATTTCTTTTAAAACATTTGGAATTTCTATGTTTTCATACGGAGATAAAAAAGACGATTTAATTTTCACAATTTCCCTTACTTCCTCAAATGCTTTAGTCAATACATCAAAGTTTTTTATATCAGCAATAAGTATTAGATTCTGCTTGATGTTCTTCGGAGCATTTTTAATAATCTCATAAGTATATCTACTTATACCGTGATTTTTTTCTAAATTAATGCACCGACAATCAACCACACATAACATTAATTAGTTTCCTCCAAATGACAAATTTATCCTTTTACATATGCACTTAACATCCCTCAAAATTATATTTTCTTTTTGACTTCATTTACTATTTGTAATGTCCTGTCTGTTATACCAAATTTATGAGAATTCGGATCTTGCTTTACTACTTCAGGCATTTTTTCTTTCTCTTTTTTCACTCTCTCAATCTCCTGCGGAATCTTCAGTACAACTTCATAGTATTTTTTTGCCTTTTCCTTATCACCTTTTCCCAGGTAATAATCTCCAACCTTTGCATATGCATCAGCTTTGAGCTCATAGTTTGCCGGCTGAAGAGGCTGAAGTTTTATCCCCTCTTCTATCTGTCTTAAGCCCTCATCTATCGCACCGTGGGAGAGTAAATATACTGCATACTTAAACCTTATCTTTGCATTGAACCTGTCATTTACAATTGCCTGTTTGAAATAACCATCTGCCTTTGCAATTAGGTTTGCATCTTTGTTCTGGTCACCTATTTTGTATAGAGCAACTGCAAAGTCTGAAAGCGCATTGGAGCTGAGTGGGTCGTATGTGACAGCTTTTGACAAAAACGAATATGCAGCAGACAAATTCCCTGTCTGCAGTGCCTGCTGACCAATATTTGCATAGTAATTTCCAAGTCTGAAATTCAGTGAAATTACTATCACAAACAGATAAAATATTGCCAGCAAAGCAGGCACAAAATTTGTCTTTCTGCTCGAGTAAATCACCTTTTCTTGCTTATGCTTCTGAAGAATTTGTAAAGAGGTTGAAACTAATACCCCTAAAGCTGCAAATAGCATAACCTGCACAGACGCAAGCGAAAAGTCAAAGTCAAGTGCTGAGTGAAAATAAAGCTGTACAGCTGCAGCCACAAGCCCAGCAATAATAATATTCTCTTTTTGTTCTTTTTTAGCCCATGCCTTGAGCGAAGCAGAAAATAAAAAGCATAAAAATATTAGTAGTATACAAAACCCAACAATCCCCGTGTCAAGAAGCACCTGCAAAAAGTAGTTGTGAGACTGGGTTGTAAAATATAAATAAGACTGGTACATAAAATACAGCGATACCCATGCCCCACCCCCATAGCCAAATACAGGGCTTTTCAAGAATATCTTTAATCCATCTTTGTAAAACACTATTCTTTCAACAAAGTTTCTCTCTTTCCAGAACATGGCTATTGATTTGATTTTTTCAACCATATCTGAAGGAATTAAATGTGTCTTTAGAGCAATGGCAAAACCTAGGATAGCCAAAATGCCAACAACAGCTGCTCCAGCTATGTAAATGTTGTTGCTAATACCATAAAGTCTTCTCTCCACAAATCCAAAAACATATGTCAGAACAAATACCAGAACCATCTGCAAGAGCAAGACAAGCCAAAGTTTTACTTTCCCATGTTCATTTAGGTTTGCCCCAACCTTATTCAAAAAAGCAATAACAAAAGCGCCAACAATCGCTATGTTAAAAATGAGCGAAATTCTTTTTTCTCTTGGCAAAAGCAAGAAAAACACAAAAAGTGCAAGCAAGAGGGTAATATATGAGCCTCTTGAGTATGTAAAGAAAAACGCTGTAAATATAAAGCTTGAAAAGGCAAAATAGAAACTTTTAAGCAGCTTATTTCTACTATACATTGCCAGCATCAAAGAGATTATAAATCCAAACGCTAAAACAGTTCCTGCCGTGTTGTGATATTGAAGTGTTGAGTTTATCATATTCCCAACCCAAAGCCCGTTCATTGCCATACCAAGAGGACGTGCTGTTTCTGGAATTAATTTTACCGCTGCTTGATACCCAAAGAACGCAACACCTACTGTTGAGAGAAAAAGGCTATTTATAATTGCAAGCTTTTCTGCTTTGCCTTTTGAAATTCTTGATGCAACATAAAAAACTGCAAAGTAAAATGCATACTTGAAAAATTCTCCAAGAGCAAGCCTTCTGTTTGCTGCAAAAAAGTATGGAACAATATATGCAACCATAAAAAGAAGCAACATTAGTTCAAGTTTTGAATTTACTAAAAAACCCTCTTTTGAAAGATAAAGATATATTGCAAAAAGAATAAATATTCCAGCCATAATTGCTTGAAATACACCCAGTTCATAGTCAAAATAAAGTCCTCTGTAATATGGACTCATCAAAACAAGCACACAAAAGGCAAAAAGCACAAATACTTTGTATGCCGCAAGTGTATTGCTGGGAAAAATTGAGATTTTATTTTCACCAAATTTATTAGCATTCTGAGATATACTTTTCTTCTCACTTTTTTTCGCCATCTTACTAATTCTCCTTATCCTTTGTATTTAAGCAATATAACTTTTTGCTTTTCTGGAAGGTTATTTATCTCAATCTCATATGAATTCAACACTTCAACATCTTCAAAATGCTTTGTAAACTCCTCAACCTTTCCAAGGTCAAATTTGAGCTTTTCTGTCTTATAATGCATTGGAATTATAACTCTTGGATTTACAGCCTTTGCAACATTGAACGCCTCTTTTGCATCAATTGTATACACTCCGCCAACAGGAATTAAAAGAATATCAACTTTCCCCATCTTTTCAAGATCAGGTGCTGCAAGTTCATGACCCAAATCGCCAAGATGCGCAATACAAAACTCATCCTCAATGACAAACACAATGTTTTCTCCTCGTTTTTGCCCTTTTTCTTTGTCGTGGAAGGTCTTTATGCCTTTTATTTTAACACCCTTGACGTTAAATTCACCTTCCTTGTCGACAAGAACATAATCTCCTTTTATGCTGCCTGTATAGCCATGGTCAAAATGCTTGTGAGATGTCAAGACTACATCCGGTGACATATCAAATACTGTGTAGCCAACAGAACTGTCATATGGGTCTGTTAAGATTTTTACTCCTGATTTTGTCTCTATCAAAAAGCTTGCATGAGCAAGGTATGTTATCTTCATAGCAGTCCCCTCCCCTTTTTTGCATCATTATAATTATATATCAAATTGAAAATAGTGTTAATTAAAATTTTGTGAAAAATTGTTTTTAATATTTGCATACCCGTTACATTTTTGGTATCATTCTAAATAGAGACTTTTTGAAAACGGGAGATGTTCCTTTTGAGATATATTATTAGCATTTTTAAGTCTGAAAAAAAGCTTTTATTTACAGCCTTCTCTATTTTTATTGTTTCATGGGCGCTTGGAATTGTGTTATCCTTAGTATTTGAAGACCAAATAATAAAACTATTTAATACACTTATTAAAAAGTTTTTTCAAAACCTTCTCAAAAATGTTTCTACATCATCTGATTTGTTCTTTGTAATTTTAAAGAATAACCTTAGAGTATACTTAGTAATATTAACCTTAGGAACAATATCATTTGGGCTTGTATCTGCTTTTGTGCTATTTACAAATGGATTAATAGTAGGAATTGTATCAACAATATATGCAAAACAGACATCTATCTTAAAAACTCTGCTTCTAATTTTACCTCATGGAATATTTGAAATAAGCGCATTTGTAATTGGAAGTGTAGCATCGGCCATATTTTTAAAAGAGTCAATCTCAAAAAAACAACCAAATTTAAAAGAAGCATCTAAAAAATTCATAACTTTTTCAACTGCAGGCGCTTTACTTGTGGTCTTTGCAGCCTTTATAGAAGCTTTCATTACTCCAATTTTTGCAAAATAAAAGAGCTGGCAAACAAAAAATAGTTTAAAATACGCCAGCTCTTTTTTACTTTTATTTTGTTCCAAGCGTCTGAGAAGTTTCTTTTAACTGTTTTCTAATTTGAATTTTCTGAGGACATTTCTCTTCACAAATTCCACACTCTATACACTCCTCAGCTTTTTTCCCTGGCAGCCACTGAACAGTTCCAATTCTTGCATATTCAGCTTTCGCAAATTCAGTCAGTCCATATACCCTGTGATAGTTCATTATTTGGAAATTAAGTGGAATGTTTACCCCCTGTGGGCACGGCATACAGTAGTTGCACCCTGTGCAGTAAAGGTCTGCAAGTTTTTTATTTTCTTCCATGGCTTTTTTAATAAGTTCAAGTTCTTCTGTGCTGAGAGGGTTTGGATTAGAAGCAACTGAGGCATTTTGTTCAACCATCTCAACAGAAGACATACCAGAAAGTGCACAAGATACATTCTGGTTTGCCAAAACAAATCTGAGTGCTATTTCTGCACTTGACACAACTTTCCCTGGAAGAAGATTCTGAATGACAGGCGATGGTGCACCAAGCCTTCCACCACCAACAGGTCCCATCACAACAACCCCAAGCCCTTTTTGTGCTGCATATTCAATTGCTTTTTCATTGGTCCTATCAAGAAGATTGTACTGGCAAAGGACTGTCTCAAATACCTCTCCTTCGTCAATTATTTTTATCATATTTTCTGGTTTATCATGGAAAGAAAATGAAATGTGACCAATTAACCCTTCTTCTTTTGCCCTTTTTGCGGCAGAAAGTGGTCCTCCTTTTTTGATAATTTTTTCTTTGAATGTTTCATAGTTTATACCCCACATGTGGTAAAAATCAATTTTGTCAACATCAAGTTTTTTGAGAGAGTTTTCAAGTCTTTTTAAGAAATTGTCACCAGAATCATCTTCAATGGGATTTTTTGTTGAGATATAAACCTTGTCTCTTATACCTTTTATTGCTTTTCCAACAATTGTTTCGCTCTGCGAATCACAGTAATATGGAGCTGTGTCAATGTAGTTGACACCAAGCTCAACCGCTCGATGTATTATCTTTATACTTTCTTCTTCGTCATAAATCATCTTGTCATTTATTTTTTTTTGAGGAAGTCTCATAGCACCAAACCCCAAAGCCGATATTAAAACTTCTGTACTGCCAAACTTTCTGTAAAGCATTTTTCATATCCCCTTTCAATATCTGTGTAATCGTTTACTTTTTCATTTTATAAATATTTTTATTCTTTTGGCAAGTAGTAAAAATTCACAAGATAAATTAAGAAATTTAAACAAAAATAGGCAGGAAGAATTGGCTTCCTGCCTACTAAAATCCTATATTATGTTTTAAATTATTTTCGTTTCAGCTGACTTTATTGCTAAGCAATCAGAATATGCCTTAAAGTTTTTACCTTTCGCATTCGCAAAACTTATTTAGAACTATAAACAAAATGGTGACCCCGAGGGGATTCGAACCCCTGTTACAGGCGTGAAAGGCCTGTGTCTTAACCACTTGACCACGGGGCCACCTGTGACTTTTAAAATTAAATGGTGAGCCATCCGCGACTCGAACGCGGGACACCCAGCTTAAAAGGCTGGTGCTCTGCCTACTGAGCTAATGGCCCACACAAATTAAACACGGTTTATTATTATAAGTCCTTTCTGGTTATTTGTAAATACCAAAAATATATTCGCAGTATTTTTTCCTTATTTTTATCACCCTGCCTTTACAAATCTTATCTGGCTGGTACAAAGTTCGTAATAGATGCCTTTTTTCCTTATAAGACTATCATGCGTGCCCATTTCAGCTATCCTACCCTTGTCCATTACAATTATTAAATCTGCATCTTTTATAGTAGATAACCTGTGAGCAATTACAATTGAAGTACGGTCTTTCATAATTTTATTTAGAGCGTTTTGCACCATAAGCTCGCTATGTGTATCAAGCGATGCCGTTGCCTCATCCAAAATAAGAATCTGGGGGTTTTGAAGCAAAAGCCTCGCTAAACTTATCAGCTGTTTCTGTCCAGTAGATAGTCTGTTCCCCCTTTCATTTACCTGCGTATAGTAACCATCCTCAAACTGCGATACAAAATCATGTGCACCTAAAAACTTGCAAACCTCTATAACCTCTTCAAACTTGGCATCTGGCTTTCCATACAAAATATTTTCAAGGATGCTGCCTGAGAACAAAAATGGTTCCTGCTGGACAATACCTATAAGTTTTCTTAAACTTTTAAAGCTAATTTTCTTAAGGTCAATGCCATCAATGAGGATACTACCTTTTTGCGGGTCGTAAAACCTTGAAAGAAGATTTACAATTGCAGTTTTGCCAGAGCCTGTTGCACCCACAAGCGCAACCATCATTCCTTTTTTGATTTCAAACGAAACATCTTTCAAAACATACTCTTCATCTTTGTACGCAAACCACACATTTTTAAATTCGATCGAATTTCTGAAAGTAGATATTTCTACTGGATTTTTATCCTCTTTTATTTCAGGCTGGATAGAAAGCACCTCAAAGATCCTTTCTGATGATGCGCTTGCAACAAGAAGCTGATTGTAAAAGTTAGAAAGTGTAACAATCGGTCGCCAAAACCTGTCTAAATAGCCTACATACGCAATTAAAGTTCCAACTGTAACACCATTTATCTTAAGAAGTTTTGCTCCATAAAAGTAAATGATAAGTGTTCCTATCATTGAACATATCTCAACCGCAGGTGAAAATATACCGTTTATCCTGACAGCTTTCATCCATGACAAAAACACATCGTCTATGACATCTTTGAAAATAGCCCTGTTGACCTTTTGTCTGACATATGCCTGAATCACCCTGATGCCACTTATGTTTTCGTGTATATACGCATTAAGATTTGCAATTTTCCTTCGAACAGCCCTCCAGTTTCTTTTTATTGCATTTCTGGTTGTAAAAAGAACTGCTAAAAAAAATTGGTAAAGCTGCAAATGTTACTATTGCAAGTCTGGGATTTATATAAAACATTATTATTGCTGCCAAAACTAAGCTTGACATATCTGTTATCACATTTACAATGCCATTTGTAAATAGGTTGTTCAAGGTATTGACGTCATTGACAATTCTAACAATAATTTTTCCTGTTGAGTTTCTGTCAAAAAAGCTGAAAGAAAGACCTTGCACATGGTTAAAAAGGTCTTTTCTAATATCAAACAAAACCATTTGCCCCGTTCTGTTTGCAAGCCTTATCTTGTTTTTTGAACACTCTTTGTTAACAAAAAGCATTAAGATAAGCAAAGCTCCAATTAACAAAATTCCCTTGAAATCTTTTTTTGGAATATAATAGTCAACTGCCTGCTTTAGAAGATAGGGAGAAACTAAATCAGCAACTGTTGCTACAAACATGAAAATCAAGGTTAAAACCAGCCATTTTTTGTAAGGAAGAAGAAACTTAAAAAGCCTCTTCAAATATGGTATCTTTAATTCGTAATTTGTCTCTTCTTGAGAAAACATTGGCTTTCTGGCCACCGGGTCTGCCATTTTAAAAATTCCCCCCTTTTACAAAACTTTTTTAAGCAGGAAGTGAGTTTGCGCGCTCGATTAGTTGTTTTTTGAATGTTGTGTAATATCTACCTTTGAGTCTCATCAACTCTTCATGCGTTCCTTGTTCAACAATTCTGCCATCTTGCATGTAATAAATTTTGTCGGCATTGACCACGAGCTGGGATATTCTATGAGTTATGATAATTGTTGTTCTTCCTTTTATCACCTCTTTCAAAGTCTCTTGAATCTCAGCCTCAGTTTCAAAATCAAGATTTGACGTTGCATCATCAAGCACTAAAATTTTTGGATTGTATATGAGCGCTCTGGCAATTGCAATTCTTTGTTTCTGACCGCCCGAAAGTCCTATCCCTCTCTCACCAACAACGGTAAAGTATCCTTCTGGAAGTCTTTCAATGAACTCATCTGCCCTGGCAAGCTTTGCAGCCCATCTTATCTCTTCTTCTTTCGCATCTGGCTTTCCAAACGCTATGTTTGCGGCGATGGTGTCAGAAAAAATAAATGTCTCCTGCATTATTATTCCTATATTTCTTCTGAGAGAGCAAAGTTTGACATTTCTTATATCAATATCATCAATGAGTACCTTACCAGATGTTGGGTCATAAAATCTGGCAAGAAGATTTATTAAAGATGACTTTCCAGAACCTGCCTGACCTAAAATTGCAACAACCTCACCAGGTTCAATATGAATGTTTATTCCCTTTAGAACAAACTTATCTTTGTATTTGAAATACACATTCTCAAACTTTATATCACCTTTGATATTTTTAAGATGAATAGCATTTTTGGAACTATGAATTAAAACCTCACTGTCAAGCACCTCAAACACCTTTTCCAAGGATGCAAAGGCGTTTTGCCACTGGTTCACAAGGTTCTGAATATTACTAATTGGTCCAGAAAACAAGTTCACATAACTCACAAAAGCAAAAAGCGTGCCTATGGTAATCTTCTCATTTATAGCCAAATATCCTCCAACAACAAGAATTATGACTGAGTTTAGTCCATTTAAGAAATTGGCAAGAGGATTGTGCACCGACCTAATATCAGCAGCCTGGATATTTTTGCTTGTAAACTCAAATGCAACTTTTTCAAAACTTTTCTTTTCAAGTTCTTCATTTCCAAACGCTTTGACAACTCTTATACCTGTGATGTTCTCTTGGACCTTTGATGTAAGCTTTTCAAATGCTACTCTTATCTCCCTGAAGGTTGGCCGAAGTTTTTTGGCAAGGCTTTTGACGTTAAAGTAAATGAGAGGTGTTGTTGCAATGATCAAAAATGAAAAAAAAACGTTCATTGAAAGCATTATAGAAAGTGCCAATATTAATGTAATGACTATGCTAATTACCTGAACAAAACCTTGATTTAAAAAGTTTCGAATAGCCTCAAGGTCACCCACCATTCTGTTCATAATAGCTCCTGTTGAGGTTCTGTCAAAATATTCAAAAGACTGGTATTGAAGCTTTGTGTAGAGCTGCTCTCTGAGCTTATAGATTGTTTTTTGAGATATGTATTCAAATATATAGTTCTGAAAATAATTAGAAACTGCCTTTAAAAGAACAAGTCCCGATAAAATTAAAGCAAAATGATAAAGCTTTTCAAAGTACCTTGTAACAAAAACATCATCAATGATGTGCTTTGACACTTTTGGTACTGCCATACTGCAAAATATCCCTGCCAGCACTAAAATTAGACCAACTGCTACCAATAGTTTACAGTCGTCCAAATACTTCATGAGCCTCTTAAAATACCCCACCTTTCCCATCCTCTTTTCCTCAAAAATTTAATTTTATTATACACCCAATCTCAAAAAAAGTTAAGCCATTCCCACAAAAAAACACTTTTTCTTCTGCCGAAATAACACAAAAAGCCACCCGATTCAACTAAATTCTCGGATGGCTTTTTATTGGCAATAACTTTTAGTCTTTTATTATTATATCCTCTCTTGCCGGTCCTGTGCCAATGAGAAAAACCTTTGCACCTGTCTCTCTTTCTACAAACTCTATATATCTTTTTGCACTCTTTGGCAATGAATCATAGTCTTTTGCAGTTTTTATCTCCTCTTCGCTCCAGCCTTCAAACTCTTCATATATTGGTTCACACTCCATCGCAACTTTTAATGACGCAGGAAAAAGTTCTAAAACTTTTCCCTCATATTTGTAGCCAACACAAACCTTTATTTTTGGAAGACCAGATAACGTATCAAGCTTTGTAAGGGCAATCTTATCAATTCCATTTATTAAAACTGCATACCTCACAACAACAAGGTCAAGCCAGCCACACCTTCTTGGTCTTCCGGTGGTTGTGCCAAACTCCCTCCCTTTTTCACGAATGCTATCTCCTATTTCATTCAAAAGCTCTGTGGGAAATGGACCTTTCCCAACCCTTGTGGTGTACGCTTTAACAACACCAATTACCTCTTGAATATACTTTGGTGCAATCCCTGCTCCAATACAAAATCCACCAACTGTTGGATGGGATGATGTAACATATGGATATGTTCCATAATCTAAGTCTAGCATTGTTGCCTGTGCACCTTCTAAAAGAACCTTTTTACCAGCTTTTATTGAATCATTCAGAAGCTTTATTGTATCTGTGATATATGGTTTCAAAATTTCTCCATATTTCATAAACTGTTCTAAAAGCTCTCCAAACTTCATTGGTGTTTTGTGGTAAACATGAGTAAGTATTTGGTTTTTCCTCTCATACACATTTCTAAGTTTTTGAACAAACTCCTCTTCATCAAGCATGTCACAAACTCTGAGGTTTGTCCTTTCTGTCTTATCAGTGTATGCAGGACCTATTCCCCTTTTTGTTGTACCAAGACTTTCATCGCCTCTCAGTTTTTCCTGCTCTTCATCAAGTACTTTGTGATATGGCATGACAAGATGCGCTCTGTCGCTAATTTTTAAGTTCTCTGTTGATATTCCCTCTTTTTCTAAGTTTTCTATTTCCTGTATCAAAGATTCCGGGTCAATAACTACTCCATTCCCTATGATGTTAAGCTTATCCTTGTAAAGTATTCCTGACGGTATAAGGTGTAGCTTGAAAACCTTGCCGAAAGCTTCAACTGTGTGACCTGCGTTGTTGCCGCCCTGAGCCCGAACAACAACGTCAGCTTCCTTGGCCAAAAAGTCTACAATTTTGCCTTTTCCTTCGTCACCCCATTGGGTGCCAACTATCGCGCAGATTTGCTGCATTTTTGTATCATTCTCCTTCTTTTATATGCTTACCTTTATATATTTATAAAAAAAACCCTTTAATATTATATCAGAATGAAGTGCGTTTTTTAAGTATTCATTTTGTGATATAATTAATTGAAAATATGCTTGGGAGATGAAATAAAATGAGCTATTTTGCAAGTATATTCAAAGATTTTGAAAAGATAAAATGGTATTCGCTTACGATAATCATTGTTTTAATATTTATTAGTATCTTTTTATATCTTGCTCAAAAGCGTCAAAAATTTTCAACAAAAGCTCTTGTGTACGGGGGAGTTGTCATTGCCCTATCGTTTATACTTTCATTTATAAAGCTTTACAGAATGCCACAGGGTGGTTCAATTACACCTGCAAGCATGCTACCGCTTTTTGCATATGCTTATATATTCGGACCATTTGCAGGGATAGTTGCAGGAATGGCTTATGGAATACTGCAGCTAATACAAGACCCATATGTTGTTCACTGGGCACAGCTTCTTTTAGACTATCCACTAGCCTTTGGTGCTCTCGGATTTGCAGGATTTTTGAGAAAAAATCTGCCTTTGGGAATTCTAATAGGTGGTTTTGTAAGGTTTGCCTTTCATTTTATATCTGGAGTTGTATTTTTTGCATCATACGCGCCAAAAGGTACAAGCCCGGTTGTGTATTCTGCCATCTACAATGCAACTTATCTTGGTCCTGATCTTGCTGTGTGTTTGATAATAGCCTTTATCCCGGGCTTGAGAAGTGCTATTGATAGATTAAAGTCCCAAACTTAGAGAAAAAGTGAATTTTTTAAAACAAAAATTTTGGGCAGGCAGGCTTTTTTATCTGCTTGCCCTGCCACCGTCAGATTGACCCCTCCAAATCCGTCAAAGCTATCGGAACCAAAAGGTCCACTACCAAATCCACCAAATTGGTAATAGCAAAATCTGCAATAATTTCTGAAGAATAAATAGAGTTATTTATGTTATAATCTAATTGTAAGGAAAGTAACAAAGGGAAGGAGAACTTTAAGACTTTGAAAAAGTTGAAAGTGTACCTTGACACATCAGTTATCAGCCATTTAGATCAGCAAGATAATCCTGAGTATATGCAGATAACAAAAGAATTTTGGGAAGAAGTCAAAAAAGGAAAGTATGAAATTGTTGTTTCTGATATAGTTTTTGCCGAGTTAAGAAGATGCTCTGAGCCTAAAAGAAGTATTTCATTGAGATTTTTATCTGAAATTGAATATAACACCATTGAAATTTCAAAAGAAATTAGAGACCTTGCTAAAGAATACATAAAAAACGGTATTATTCCTTTAAAGTATATTGATGATGCAATTCATATTGCAGCAGCTACTGTTTCTCAATGTGATGCATTGGTATCATGGAATTTTAAGCATATAGTTAAACTCAAGACAATTCATGGAATAAATGGAGTTAATAAATTAGCAGGTTATAAAGAAATACAGCTGGTATCACCTCAAATGATGTTAGAATAAAAGGAGTGATAGGAAATGATGTTTGAAACAAGTGCAATGACAGAACTGCACAAAATAAGAGAGCAAATATATGAAGAAACTAAAAATATGTCAGACGAAGAATTCATAGAATTTATCCGTAAGGAAGCCGAGAAAGTTAAAGAAGAAATAAGATTGTTAAAAGAAGAAACCAAAAAACAAGTAAACTGACAATTACTGTTTTTAATCCCAAGAAATTTGTATGCCCTAGCAGGCTTTTTTATCTACTTGCCCTGCCACCGCCAGATTGACCCCTCCAAATCCGTCAAAGCTACCGGAACCTCCACCGCCTCTGCCAAACCCACCAAATCCGCCAAAATGGTAGCGGTCTCCTTCTCTGTCCCACGGGTCCTGTCCCCACCAGTACGTTCTCTTTCGTCTTCTGCCAACAAAAGAAAATATCATTATTAAGACTACAACAACAAAAACTGCAAAACTCGGCATATCAGACTTTTAATTTGAGCCCTGGTCGCCCACCTGAATTTCTATCATCGATGTGCCATCACCACTTTCATCCACTGCTTAGCCAAAAAGCCCTTTTAACTTCAGTCCATACTCGTTTGCAACCTCGCTTGCAACTGCAAAAAATGTATTCTTTATCCCCTTTGAATATTCTTTATTCTCAAATGCAGGTATAGCATACTCATCAAGTATCATCCCTGCTTCGCCGTCTGTTATCGCACCTTCCAATCCATACCTAACTTCTATTCTTATTCTCTCTCTTGCCAGATAATAAATTCTCTTTGTTTACTAAAATCAAAACTCCATTGTTAAGTTCTTGTCGCCAATCCCCCAGCTATTTAAAAGTTCATTTACATATTCTTTTATTGTAGACATTTTCAACAGGGTTTTCGGGAATCTGAGCAAGAGCCTCAGCAAAAAATACTATCATAAGGCTTGAAACTGCAACTACAACCACTATTGCAAGTGTTTTAAAAATTAAAATGTTCGGAAAAACTTTTATTTTTCATGTTATAACTTTTTACCGCATCGTTGTAATCCTTTCTTGCAACGAGAATTCTACTTTCTGTCCCAGCAAATTCATCCATAAGCTGTACAAACGTCCTGTCTAAATATATTTTTGGATACAATGGTATATATGCCTACTATTTAATTGTACTAATTTTCATACTAAAAATTAACTATGTATTTTTTGTACATAGTTGAGTTTATTTTAAAAAATGATTATAATATCTTATATAGTGATTTATTCTATACCGATTTTTAGCATTAGCAGATTCAAATGTAAATTAAAAATATTTCTAATAAACCCTTTTAAAAAGGAGGAACATTTTATGAAAAAAGTAAAAATATTTATTTGCCTTTTACTGGTACTTATTCTTTCAATCAGCATTCTGACTTTAACAAATGCCCAGCAAGCCTCTTCCAAAAATTTTGTATATATAAAACCGCAGTTTGAAGATGTAATGTTCTGGGAAAATGGTTGGATTTCTTATCTTCAGGGTAGAAAATGGGGAATTTTAAGTTCATCTGGAAATATCATTTTCAAACCGCAGTTTGATAAAATAGAGCCTATAGTTTTTGATGGTGCCTCAATAATGGGTATTGAAGATAAATTCTATAAAGATATATTTATTGTCTGGCAAAACGGGAAAGCAGGATTTATAGATACAAACGCAAAAATAATTGAAAAACCAGAGTTAGACTCACTCGATGTTATAAATCCATGGATAAATATATATGTTTGTAAAAAAGATAGTAAATATGGTTTTCTGAATCTGGATAAAAAAATCTATGTCTCTCCTCAGTTTGAAAAAATGTATTTTGTAGTTGTACTCCCATATAACCTAAATGGAAAATATCCAAATCCCCATGTCAAGTGCGTTTTGTCAGATGAAAACAAAAAAGAATTCTGTCTGTATGCTCTCGATTTGAAAGATGGAGTATGGCCAAATTCTTATTTAGAATATATTCTTGTTTCTAAAGATGGAAAGTGCGGAGCTGTTGATGCTTTTGGAAATGTATTTGTAGATTTTAAATATAATTCTTTCGAAGAAGTTTTATCAGATAGCAAGTTTACAGAAGCTGTGCAGAATATGTTATCAAATGAATCAAAACCTGCAACATCTTTGAGAAAAAATGAGACAAACAAAACATCACCTGATTATATTTCCAGCGAAATTATTGGCAATAAATACTTCCTTGTGTTTCAAAAAGCAACCAGTAAAGGTTATACACAAGTTAAAAGCAAAGAATACTATGATAATGTCAAAAATATTGGGTTTACTAATTTCATTGCAGTTTGTAAAAATAAAAAATGGGGAATTGTTGATATAAACGGAAAATACGTAGTTAAGCCTCAACTTGATGATATAAAAGAATTCAGCGAAGGATTTATAGCTTTTGAACAAAATGGAAAATGGGGATTTATGGACAAAAACTTTAAAGTTGCTATAAAACCTCAATTTGACAAGGCAGAAAACTTTTCTGAAGGATATGCTGCTGTAATGAAGTCAAATTTATGGGGATATATTAATCCTTCTGGAAAGTTTATTATAAAACCTCAATATACCAAAGCAGGTCCATTTTTTGCTAAGTTAGCTGCTGCTTCTACAAAGGATTTTGTAGGGCTTATAGATACAAAAGGTAGTTTTGTGGTAAAATTTTCAGCTAAGAATTCTCAATATTCTTTTGTGGACAGCGAAACCTACAGGTTTAGATACTCTTCAGATTCTACACTAAATTCTAAAAATTATGAGCTTTATAAACATACACTTAACTTCCCTAAATTTGGCTATGTTGTGATTGATAAAAAATCAAAAAAGGTTGGACTTGTTTTAAGGGGGCAAGGAAAGTAGCCTTGCTCTCTTGTTTCATTTACTAATTTAAGGAAAAGTAACATAATTTTTATAAGCAATCTTAGATTTATAGAAAATATAAAGGAGATGAACTTGAAACAAGAGAATAGAAAATGGATCAGACGATTAAGTACTACGATGAGAATGCCATTGAGTTTTTCATGAATACAAAGGATGCAAATATGGAAAATTTATACAAGCTATTTTTAAAATACATTCCTGAAGGTGGTAAAATTCTTGATTTGGGTTGCGGTTCAGGAAGAGACACAAAATATTTTCTTGAAAAAGGTTATGACGTGGTGGCAGTAGACGGTTCAATTGAAATGGTGAAATTATCAACTGAATATACAGGAAAAAAACTCTGCACATGACATTTCAAGAAATTGATTTTAATGAAGAATTTGATGGTATTTGGGCTTGTGCCTCTTTGTTACATGTCAGAAGAGATGAAATCAGTAGTATATTATATAAAATCCACCGTGCTTTGAAACCAAATGGTGTTTTTTATGCATCATTTAAATATGGAGATAAAGAAGAATATAGGGATGATGGTAGGTTCTTTAACTACTATGATGAAAAGTCTTTTTCTGAATTAATAAAAAAACTTGGGTATTTTGATATATTGGAAATTTTGATAACAAATGATGTTCGAAAGGGTAAAGAAAATGAAAAGTGGTTAAATGTGATTTTGAAAAAAAAATGTATAATGAAAGAAACAAACACCTTGGAATCTTTCAACAAATTCAGAAGGTGAAATAGCTTTTATTATTAACTTTTTAAGTTTATTATCTCGTGTGATAACAAAGTCTGCTCTTATTTTTTTAGCACATTGAATCTGCAAGGCATCTTCAAGATCATTTATAGTGGAATTTTCAATGGCTTTTTCAATGTCTTTTTTTGTTACTGTAACCAATTTAACAATGTTTAAAAGTGCTTTTATTGCTTTTGTTGCTTTGTCACTTCCCAACTCCTTTGCAATAAAATAATAAAGGTCAGTGACAACAAATGAAGCAATGTAGCCTTTCAATAAATCCTTCTTCAGCATACTTTAAAACTTTGTATGAATCTTTTTCAAAGGGAGACCTTTTTAAAATAACATACAGAATAATATTTATATCAATAAGAACTTTTATATTTTCTTATCCTTTCCCTTCTTATTTGTTTCACTGTCACCTCTTTATTTGGATAATTCTCCATAAGCCCATATAGAAAATCTGCATTTGGTGTGCCTTGTTTTTTTATAGGAACAATCTTTGCTACTTCCTTACCATTCTTTGTTATAATTATTTCTTCTTTTTCTGCCATCTTTAAATATTTTCCAACTCTCATTTTAAATTCGGTAGCATTTAATATCATGATTATCACCTCTTTTAAATATAGCTATTTTGACTGTAACAAGATTAGCTATCAATTTCAACATTATATTTGCCTATGTTAGTGTCAAGAGACTGTAGATTAATTTTTAGCAACAACTTCTGAAACACCTTCTTATGTCTTTAGCCAACAATGGTTATTCTTGAGCGATTCCTCGTTCAAACTTTGAAAAACTTAGATCTTCCTTATTTTGAAAACTAAATCCCAAAAATCAAATAAGACTTCAAAAATAAACATCAATTGATAAATAAAAATATTTGAAAGGATAAAGAGATGGATATACAAATTATTCCACAACTCCAAAAATTTCATCTAAATTTATTATTAAATCTTCAAAGATAGAAACTTTGATTTTATTGCCTACAGTGTATACATCAGGTCTACCATATCGACCATTTTCTTGTAGAGTAAAAACACTTATAATTTTATTTTCAGGTTCAACTATCCAGTATTCTTTTACTCCATGCTTTTCATATAAATTAAATTTCTCTATTTTATCTTTACTTGCAGTTGAAGGTGAGGTAATTTCAACAATCAAATCAGGAGCACCTTTTAATCCTTCATTGTCTATTTTTGATTTGTCGCAGACTACTACAATATCAGGTTCTACAACTATTTTTATTTCTTTATTGTTTTTTTCATTTGCAGAAGGAAACCTTACTCCAAAAGGCGCACTAAATACTTCGCACTGCTTGCCCTTAAGATACATTGCAAAGTTTATAAATAGTTCTCTTAATATTCTTTGATGAATTGTGGATGGAGAAGCCACTAAATAAACCTTGCCGTCAATTAATTCTATCCTTTGATCATTTGGCCAGTTTAAATAATCTTCATAAGTGTAAATCTCTTCTTTAGGCAAAAACATAAAAAACACTCCTCAAATTTTCTTCTTTTTATTTTTTACTCATTATTTTATATCATTTTTTTACTTTTACCAAGAGTAAGGTTTTATCTTAAATTCTATAAATATTTTTTCCTTTTAAAATTTTAAATACTTGGCTAGTAATCTTATCCTGACTTTTAATGAAAAATTCACATTCCAAAAATACAAAATTAGAGAGACCATCCACTCTCCTTTTGGACAGCCTCTCTCAAAGCTATTTATTTTACAGCTTCTTATAACAAAACCACCAATCAAAACACTCAATCTCGCCGACCTTTGCTTTTTGAAGTCTTTCTTTTGCCAAATCTTCTGTTGCTGCAGGTGGAATTATTACTTTATCGCCAATCAACCCGTTGTTTGGCCAATTCTCAGGAGTAGCAACACCGTTTTGGTCTGATGTTTGTAGTGCCTTTAGCGCTCTTAATATCTCATCAATGTTTCTTCCAACCTCTTGAGGATAGTACATCATAAGCCTTAAAATTCCCTTGTCATCTACTATGAAAACAGCTCTGACTGTGTTTGTCCCTTTTGATTCATGAAGCATTCCCAAAGTGGTTGCCACTTTGCCAAGCTCATCTGCAATAACAGGGAACGGAATCTTTACACCAAGCTTTTCTTCAATCCACTCAATCCACTTTATATGAGCAAAAACTTGGTCAACTGAAAGTCCAATCAGCTCAGCGTTAAGTTTTTTAAACTCCTCTGCCTTCTTTGCAAATGCTACAAACTCTGTTGTGCACACTGGTGTAAAGTCCCCAGGATGCGAAAAGAGCACAAACCATTTGCCCGCATAGTCATCAGGAAGCTTCTTTACACCGTGAGTTGTTTTTACCGTCATGCTCGGGAACTTCTCCCCCAGCAATGGAATTCTGATTGTATTTTCCACTATAACCACTCCTTTAAAACTTTTTTGTCCAATTTATTAATACCATTGTGAAAAGACTTATAAACACAAATTAATAAACAAATTTTTATTTATTGTTATTCTCAAAATTGTATAAATTGCAAAATTGAAATGATTTTTTTCTTTTCATTAGCAATATTCCTTTCTTGCTATGGATTTTGTTTGCAAAGAATACAAAATTGGTTTATAATAATATCAAAAATAAAAACGTTTGTTTTTATCTGGGGGTAATTCTGGTGAATTTGAACATTGAGCAGAAGAAGCTATCTCAGGCAAAGCCAAACGGGCATATGCTTGTAAAAGGTGTTGCAGGCTCAGGAAAAACAACTGTTGCAATATATAGATTAGTCTATCTTCTGAATGAATATTGCTTTGCGCCCGATGACAAGATTCTAATGGTAACTTTTAATAAAACGCTGGTAAATTATTTAAAATATCTCTATAACAAGTTGGAAGATGCATATATTTCATTTGATTCTCTGGTAAATGACAACAAGGATAAGGTTAAGATAGCTTCAATTGACAGCATAATTTACGGATTTTTTCAGGAATACAAAGAATATTCTGGCGAAAATCTTGAGATTGTCAACAACAAGGCAATAAAATATAATTTTTTAAATCAGGCAATTGTTAAAATTAAAGAAAAATATCCAAAGGTTCAGTATATAGACCTTTCTTTTGCCAATTTTCTTTTAGATGAGATTGAGTGGATAAAATCATGTAATATAAGAGAATTGGAGGAATATCAAAGCACTGATAGGATAGGAAGAACAGTTCAAAATCAGAAAGACATGCCTCAGAAGATAGCAAAGAATTCAGAAACAAGAAAGGCTATATTTGAGCTCATGCAGCTTTATACCTCGCTTTTAAAAGAAAATAGGCTTGTTGACTTTAAAGATATGGCTTTGATTGTACTGGATTACTTGAAAGCAAACGAACACAGAATTACAAAATATACGCACATTATAATAGATGAAAGTCAAGACCTCACAAAGGTTCAATTAGAAATTTTAAAGCTTCTTTATAACTCCGAAAAAAGCTATTCCAGCATAATGTTCATTGCAGACACAGCCCAGAGCATTTACACCCATTCATGGCTTGTCAGGGGAAGGTCGTTTGCGAGCATTGGATTTGACATGACAGGAAAAAGCTATACACTGTCTAAAAACTACAGGACAACTGTTCAGATTGCAAACCTTGCATATAGTTTAATAGAAAAGGCACCAGAAATAATAGAAGATGAAAATTTTGTAAAACCTGCTTTAATAGACAAGCAAGGGCCTTTGCCTGTACTAAAGATTTTCCAAACCGAAGAACAAGAAGCAGAGTTTATTTGCAATGAAATTGCAAATAACTTGGCATATGAATTTCAATTAAAAGACATAGCAATAATTTGTAAAAATAGAAGGTATCTAGAGTCTTTTTATAATTATGCTTCTTCAAAAGGAATAAAAGCCATATTTTTGAACTCAGACTCAGGTGAAAACTTTGAAGAAGAGGGTATAAGACTTATCACCATGCACTCTATAAAAGGTTTGGAGTTTAAAGTGGTTTTTATCATTGGACTTAATAGCAACATAATCCCATACTCATCATGTGAAGACAGTGAGGTTGCAAAGTTGCAAGAGACAACTGACAAAAAGCTCTTTTACGTTGGTATGACAAGAGCAAACGAAAGGCTGTATCTGTGCTGCTCAAGAAAACCATCAAAATTTTTGAGTGAGTTGAATACAAAACTTCTTCGGATTGATTCTAAATGTAGTCTTCGCAGTTTTTACAAGCTAAGGATTGATGATTACAAATACATAAACAAAATCAGAGATATCTACTGCAAAGAAGAAGAGGTTCGCCAGTGGCTTATAAATGAACTTATTGAAACTTATAAATACCCAGAAGAATTGATTGATGTTGAGTACAAGCTAAGTGTATTTTCAAAACCTGCATTTGTGGACGTTGTTGTGTTCAGGTATGATTCAAATAAAGAAAAGGTACCATTTATCATTTTTGAGGTAAAACCCTATCTTTCCGGAATAGGTCAGGGGGCAGAGCAGCTGAAAAGCTATTTGAATGTGGTTCCAAAATGTTCTTTTGGAGTTGTGACAGATGGAAACAGCATTTTAATATTTGACAGCAGATTTGAAATTGTAGATGATTTTCCACACTTTGATATAAGTATGCTTCCTTCTCAAATTGAAGAATATGAAGTTATGGATTTCAGAAGGTCGAAAACTTATAGACTTAGAAAATTAGTTGACACAGGACATATTGACTTAGTTCAAGATGGACACTCAATAGAGATAAAATCAGAAGATGTTTTTAAGATAAACCTGTATGAAAAGGTCTCAGCAGGAGTGCCCGTGGAAACATCTGATGAGGCAATTGGTAAGGTCGCCTTGCCAAATTTTATTATTTCTGACTCTGAAAGGTATTTTGCAATCAAAGTTAAGGGCGATAGCATGGTGGAAGCAAATATAAAAGACGGAGACATTGCAATTGTTCAAAAATGCAATACTGCAGAAAACAGAGATATTGTTATTGCATGGCTTGATGGAGAAATAACCGTAAAAAGATTTTGCAAAATGGGAAGCACAGTCCTGCTTATTCCTGAAAACAGCAAATATGAACCAATCAATATTAAAGAAGGAGAACTTCGTATAGTTGGAAAAGTGGTTGGTGTGATGAGAAAGAAGAGATGACATCACTTCTTATAAACAAAAGGTGGGATTTTCAATAAAAATGCCCACCTATTGCTTTCTTTGTTTTTGCTAATTTTTCTCTATCATACCCCAGTAGTATTCGCACCTCTTAATATTATTTAATTTATGCGTGTCATTTATAAATATTACATCTTTGGTCAACTTTATTTCGATTATAGTAAAATTAGTTAATTATTTTAATAATTAACTAATAATTTACTCCAAACTCAAACTTGCAACCTCATCTAAATTATCAAGCCTATTTGCTTTTATCATCTTGTATGATATCGTGTACAAGGTATTGTTAATATATAAAAGCCTGTCAATCCTGTAGACCTCTTTTTCAGATATTCTGTGAGATATTTTTCCTCTCAAAACAAATCCCTTTCTCATATCAATGCTGTATACATATGCACCCGTAAATGTATTTTTACCTTTTTCAAAAACCTCTACAGGGAATGCAAAAATGTTTTTATTCTTATCAAACAAAAGCGCTTTGTGATTATTAAGAAGCTCAGAGTTAGTACCCTTGCCCCCAATTATGACCTTGAAAAGCTCTTTTGGATTTTCTACATCCTCAACATTGAACATTGCAATTTTCAGTCCCAGAGGTATTGCATATTTTTCATCTAAATCCTGTGCATCCCTGCCAAATCCTATTATGTGATTTTGGTCATATGGATGAAGATATGTCGAATATCCAGGTATCTTCAGATACCCCAAAATCTCAGGTTTTTGAGGATTCTCAAGACTTATCACAAAAAACGGGTCAAGCGCTTTGAAGGTAACAAGATATAGTCTTTTTCCAATAAATCTTGCTGAATATATTATCTCCCCTTTTGCAATGTTATCTATCTTTCCAACTACTCTCAAGTTTTTATCAAGAACATATACAGCATTAAAACAGTCATAGGTTCCTTCAGACAAAGAAGGTCTTTCGCCAGTTGTTGCAACCCTAAAATAACTATCCTGCTCATCCATTGAAAATTGATTCAATACTTTTCCATTGACAAGCCCCGCTGCTATAAGATTAACTTTCCCTTTTGAAAGTTCAAATCTACAAATCATTGTTTTTCTTATAAAATAATACCATGGTTTTATATTATCTTCCCATTTTTCAGGCCAGTAAACTTTTTTTATTACTTCAGAACACAGATAAAGATTTTCTTGCGAACAGTAAACTATATTCCCTCCACCAAGCACACACTCAACGCAAATTTCATTCTTTGACTCAATATTGAAACTTCCAACAACAGTAATACTGCAGTTTATAAAATCCGGAATATACTTTATTCTGTCAAAGCCAATATATGTCTTTTTTGAATCACCTGTAATACTATCTGAAAAGTATGGTTTGAAATCTTGCTCAGAGTAGGTCTTTTTAGCGTAAATTTCATACGGGAATTGCTTTTCTGTCACGATGTAAAGATTTGTGCCTATTTTCCTCGATGTCAGGTATCTTCCTGCAATTGAGACTCTCCTTACTTCTTTAGGATTTGATTTGTCAGAGATGTCATAAACAATACAATACGTTTCTATCAATAACTGGTATGGAATATAAACCTTTATTTTCTTTGAATCGATATCTGGAAAAACATCTTTCTGGATAACAGGTTTTTTATCTACAATTTTCTCCTTTACACAAATAATAACAAGATACTTATCATCAATATAAAATTCTTCCGGATAAAATTCATCGCTTAATTTAATTTTTGATACAACCTTCATTTCCTCAGGTGGATAAGCTTTTACAATAACAATTCCATTATCCTTAATCTTTGGATATGGTTTTGCAATATATATATACCGTCCATCTGTCTTTACAATATCAGCCTCATCAACGCCCATAACCTGCACATTTGTCTGTGAATAAGAAGACTCAAAATCTTCTTTATTTTTGCTGTTTATAGTTAAATCTGGTGCTAATTTGAAATTCATGTTTTCCCCTGAACCCATGTATGGATTTTTCCTTAGTGCTTCATCAACAAGTTTTTTAAAATCGCTAAAAGTCCCAACTTTTTGCAGAAAATATTTGGGTTTTGATTGATCTGACACAACAAAACGGATACCAAAAGATGATATTATAAACAAAGCAACCAACATCCCTAAAATACACTTTTTTATCATCCCCTACACTTCCTTTAACTTTTTTAATAGTAAAACGAACAAAAAACTAAATTGTTATTCTTACAAGTCAATTGCATAACTACTAATACTATATCAGAAATTAAAAAGGATTTGTTGAAATATTTTGTCTTTTTAATTAACAAAAAAGTAACCCTCAGTAAAACAATTGATGTTCTAAAACGAAGATACCAAAAATTAATAAATTAAAAAAAAGCCACAGATAATTTTTCGTGTAATTATCCGTGGCTTCTTTATGTTGTAGATTACAAAATTTTTTCTATTCATCTACCTTTATCCTTGCAATTGACGATACTTTTATATTATCTCCATCAATTCGCATAAGTTTAACACCCTGTGTATTTCTTCCCTGAACAGGAACTTGTGACATCTCAAGTCTTATAAATATTCCGCTGCTTGAGCAAAGCATTATCTCATCCTCATCATTTACCATCTTTATATCAACAATTCTACCTGTCTTTTCTGTAACTTTATATGTCAAAACACCTTTTGCACCACGCTTTGTTTTTCTATACTCTTCAATCTCGCTTCTTTTACCAAACCCGTTTTCTGTGACGCAAAGAAGATACTTTCCATCGCTTGCTTTTTCCATTCCAACAATAAAATCACCATCTTCCAGCGTCATACCTTTTACGCCCTGGGCAGTTCTTCCCATCACTCTTACATCATTTTCATTGAATACAACACAATAGCCATTGCTTGACACAAGAACAACCTCATCATTGCCAGATGTGAGCTTCACATCAACAAGACTGTCATCATCTGCAAGAGTTATTGCTTTTTTGCCTGACTTTCCTGTATTTTCAAACTCGCTTAAAAGCACTTTCTTTATTGTACCGTTTTTAGTACACATCATAAGATAGCCTTCCTTAAAGTCTTTTATAGCCATGGTTGCTGTAATCTTTTCGTCCTTGCCAATCTGAATGAGGTTGACAATAGCAGTGCCTTTTGCCTGGCGCGAACCTTCGGGTACTTCATATGCTCTTAATCTAAAAACTTTTCCTTTGTCTGTGAAAAAGAGTATATAGTGGTGTGTTGTTGTGACAAAGACATCTTCAACAAAATCCTCTTCTCTTGTTGATATTCCCGTGATGCCTCTGCCACCACGTTTTTGGCTCTTGTATGTGTCAAGAGGAAGACGTTTTATATACCCAAAATGGGTAAGTGTGATTACAGTTTCCTGCTCTTGAATCAGCTCTTCTTCCTCAAAGTCTTCATGTTCGTCCTGAACTATTTTTGTCCTTCTTTCATCCTTGTATTTTTCTTTTATCTCCAAAATCTCTTTTTTTATAATCTCCTTTACCATCGCATCACTTGCAAGCGCGTTTTTGTAATACTCTATCATCTTGATTAGCTCTGCAAGCTCTTCTTCAATCTTTTGCCGCTCAAGGCCAGTTAAGCGCTGAAGTCTCATGTCAAGAATTGCTTGAGCTTGGACCTCTGTAAACTGAAATCTGCTAATGAGCCTTTCTTTTGCCTCATTTACTGTTTTGGATGATCTAATAATTGAAATTATCTCATCTATATGGTCAAGAGCTTTTTTAAGCCCTTCTAAAATGTGAGCTCTTTCTTCTGCTTTTTTGAGGTCATACTTTGTTCTTCTAACAATTACCTCTTTTTGATGTTCAATGTAAAGATTTAGCATATCCATAAGCGTCAAAACTTTTGGCTGGTTGTCAACAAGCGCAAGCATAATTATTCCAAAGCTGTCCTGAAGCTGGGTGTTTTTGTAAAGCTGTTTTAAAACTACATTTGCATCTGCATCTTTTTTAATTTCAATTACAATCCTCAGACCCTCTTTATCAGATTCATCTCTTATATCAGAAATTCCATCTATCCTTTTTTCGTGAACAAGCTCGGCAATCTTTTCAATAAGCCTTGCCTTATTGACCATGTAAGGAAGTTCTGTAACAACTATTCTTTGTTTTCCCTTGGAGGTCTGCTCAATTGTTGTTTTCGCCCGTACAATGATTTTTCCCTTTCCGGTTGAATAAGCATCCCTTATACCCTTTTTGCCAATGATATACCCACCTGTTGGAAAATCAGGCCCTTTGATTATCTTCATTACATCTTCAAGGGTTACATTTTCATTGTCAAGGATATACACAATTGCATCAATCACTTCTGCAAGGTTGTGAGGCGGTATGTTTGTTGCCATACCAACCGCAATGCCCTGACTGCCATTTACCAAAAGATTAGGAAACCTTGATGGTAAAACCTTTGGTTCTTTTGCCGATTCGTCAAAGTTTGGCATGAAATCAACTGTCTCTTTTTCAATGTCGCGAAGCATCTCGATAGCAATTTTGCTCATACGCGCTTCAGTGTAACGCATAGCAGCCGGAGGGTCTCCATCTACCGAGCCAAAGTTTCCATGCCCGTCAACAAGCGGATGGCGCATGGAAAAGTCCTGTGCCATTCTGACCAAGCTTTCGTATACAGCTGCATCACCGTGCGGATGATATTTGGCAAGAACATGCCCGACAACTGTTGCAGATTTTCTGTAAGGCTTGTCAGGTGTAAGACCTATCTCGTTCATTGCATAAAGTATTCTTCTGTGAACAGGCTTTAATCCATCTCTCACATCTGGCAGAGCACGAGATACAATGACGCTCATTGCATAGTCTATATAGCTTTTTTTCATCTCTTCCTGTATCTCAACAGGAATTATCCTAAAATCGAGCTCTTCCATGCTTTAATTTTTCCTCCCTTTATAGTGTTCACTTTTGCTCTTGCTTTTTTATCCATTCAACTATAAGCTAACTCCTTTAATATCTCGTAATTTTCTTCAATAACTTTATCAATTATTTCTTCTATATTTTTTCCATTTCATTTTTTAAATTCAATAAAATCCAAAACTTCTCTCTGAGTTTCTTCAGGCAGTTTTACAACTTCTTAGTAGATTTTTTTACAACTTCCACTTTGAAACATCTCTTCTTTATATATCCAAATTCCTTACATACTTAGCATTCTTCTCTATAAACTCTCTTCTTGGCTCAACCTTGTCTCCCATTAGGATTGTAAAAATCTCTTCTGCCATAACAGCATCTTCAAGCTCAACTCTAAGAAGTATTCTTCTTGCAGGGTCCATAGTGGTCTCCCAAAGCTCTTGTGCATTCATCTCACCAAGACCTTTAAAGCGCTGTACCTGCGCATCTTTCATCTCCTGCAAAATCTTCTGAAGCTCTTTATCGTTGTAAGCATATCGAACCTGCTTGCCTTTTGTCACCTTGTAAAGCGGTGGCTGGGCAATGTAAATGTGGCCGTTTTCTATCAGAGGTCTCATATACCTGTAAAAGAATGTAAGAAGAAGAGTTCTTATGTGAGACCCGTCAACGTCAGCATCTGCCATTATAATTATCTTGTGGTATCTGAGTTTTTTTAAGTCTATGTCATTTCCAATTCCAACACCAAGTGCTTGAATCAAAGGAAGAAGCTTGTCGTTTGAATAAATCTTGTCCTGGCTTGCCTTTTCGACATTGAGCATCTTACCCCAAAGAGGCAAGATTGCCTGATAGCGCCTGTCACGCCCTTGTTTTGCTGAACCGCCTGCAGAATCACCCTCAACTATAAATATTTCACATTTAGCTGGGTCTTTTTCTGAACAGTCTGCAAGCTTGCCAGGCAAGTTTGAACTATCTAAGGCAGACTTTCTTTTTATTACAAGTTCTCTTGCCTTTTTTGCCTCTTCGCGCGCTTTTGCCGCTAAAATTGCCTTGTCTATAATCTTTTTTGACACATCAGGATTTTCTTCTAAAAAAGCCGCCAGCCTTTCAGAAACAAGATTTTCAACAGCCCAGCGCGCCTCGCTATTCCCAAGTTTTGTTTTTGTCTGACCTTCAAACTGTGGTTCGTGAATTTTAACAGACACAATAGCTGTCATACCGTCTCTTATATCCTCACCAAGAAGCTGTGTATCACCTTTTATGAAGTTATACTTCTTTGCATATTCATTTACAGCTTTTGTAACAGCAGTTTTAAAGCCTATAAGGTGAGTGCCACCGTCTATGGTTGCTATGTTGTTCGCAAATGAATAGATGTTCTCACCAAAATCTTCTGTGTACTGCACTGCAACCTCAATGAGAATATTGTTTTTCTCACCTTCAATGTATATAGGCTCCTGGTGCAAAACTTTCTTGTTCCTGTTCAAAAACTTTACGAACTCAGCAATACCACCATCGTATTTTAGCTCTATTGGTTTTGCATTCTTTTCCCTTTCGTCTAAAAAGACTATCCTTATACCTTTGTTCAAAAACGCAAGCTCACGTAGGCGCTGCAAAATTACATCGCCGTCAAATTCTATGGTCTCAAAAATCTCATCATCGGGTAAAAATGTAACTTTTGTACCTGTCCTGTCGGTAGTATCAATAACCTTTAGCTCACATGTTGGTTTTCCTCTTTCGTATCTTTGAAAGTACACCTTGCCATCTCTGTAAACCTCGACTTCCAAGTACCGAGATAAAGCATTTACAACAGAAGCACCAACACCGTGAAGACCTCCAGATACCTTGTAAACTCTTTCATTGAACTTTCCACCTGCATGAAGAACGGTAAATACAACCTCAACACCGCTTTTTTGAAGTTTTGGGTGAATATCAACTGGAATTCCTCTTCCATCGTCAGTAACAGTCACAGAGTTGTCTTTGTGAATCACCACTTCAATGTTTTTACAAAACCCTGCCATTGCCTCGTCAATTGCATTGTCAACAATCTCATATACCAAGTGGTGAAGACCTCTCTGTGAGGTTGAGCCTATATACATTCCGGGACGTTTTCTTACAGCCTCAAGTCCTTCCAAAACCTGTATTTCACTTGCTGAATACTGCTGTGAATTTACATTTATCTTATCCAATTTTTATCTCACCTGCCAACAAGATAATTTTTAAAATCAATCCTGATTTAGAAAGTTGTTAAAATAGAGGTTGAAGTTCAAAAGCCTTTTTGCAATTGTTCCCGGTGACACAGGAGATATTATTCCATACATTCTTCCATCAACCTCAAGGATTATTATAGACTTTTTTATTTCGTCATTTATAACCACAACCCTGTCATTAATCTTTAGATTTTCTAATATTTTGAGATTGTCGCCTGAACGCACAAAAGAATCCCAGCTCAGTATTACAAGAAGTTCTGCGCTATTGATTACATAATCCTCACCAATGTGAGCAAACATATTCTCTACACATCCCCAAAAGTTTTTTATAAATTCTTTTCAAGAAAAATCACATTTGCACTCCCAATCTCAAGAATTCCCTCTCTTTCAAAAGCACGTAAATCTTCTGCAGATGTCACAAACGACTGGTATTGACTTATAAACTTTACAAGATTTCTTATTTTAAACTTATCAAGCTCAGAAAATACATCATCTAAAATTAGCACAGGTTCTGGATAAAGAAGAGATGTTGCAAGAACAACTGAGATTGCTGCAAGTTTTATCTGTCCCTCGGACGCAAAATTTATTGCCGATTTTTTATCTATCAAAATCTCAAAGTCGTCCCTGTGAACACCTTTTGTTGTATAACCAAAACTAAAATCTCTATCAATACTCTTTTTCATCTCTTTGTAATACTCTTCCTTATCCGAAGCAACAATTGATGGCATATACTTAAGTTCAAGCATTGATTTGTTTTCAAACACATAACTGAATACCTTTTGAGCTTCAATGGATAACTTATTTATAATCTCCTGCCGTTTTTGAAAAATTAAAAATCCAAGCTGACTTATTTGCGTATCGTACAAATCTATTATATCCTTTTTATCATAACTTTTCAAAAACGCATTTCGCGAAAGAAGTGCTTTCTGGTACTCTGAATAAACCTTTGTCATGTAAGGGTAAAGCTTTGTAACTTCCATATCCAAAAACCTGCGCCTCAGTTTTGGCTGACGTTTTATAAGTTCTGTTGTATCTGGATCAAAAAAGACAAATTTGAAGATACTAATTAGCTCAGAAAGTCTATTTATTTTCTTACCATTTATCATTATTCTCTTATCTGAATTCCTATCTACATAACAAAAAAGGTTATACTCAATGTCATCAACCTCGGATAGCATCTCAAGCTTGAAATAGAAAGAATCAAAATTTATTGCATCTATATCTCTACCTTTAAAAGATTTTCCACACATACAAAAATATAGAGCCTCAAGAAGAGAAGTCTTTCCTGAGGCGTTATTTCCTACAATTAAGTTCATTTTATCTTTAAACTCAAAAAATCTATCCTTGTAACCTCTAAAATTCTCAATGTGAATGCTTTTTATCTTCATACTCATACAACCTCTAAAAAAATGGCTTTACTCTGGCATCTTTATAGGGAGAACAAGGTAGATGTAGTTAGGATCGTCCGGCTTTTGTACAATTGAAGGGCTTGTCTGTGATGTTATAAACAGATTTATCTCTCCCTCAAGCTCTTTTAAAACATCTATGAAATACTTGACATTAAATCCAACTCTGATGTCTTTACCCTCAACTGAACAAAGCACATCCTCTTCATACCTTCCGTCAGCAGACATAGACTTTACTGTAAACATCATACCGTTTGTCTCAAATATGACAGCTTGGATATTAGTTTTTTCATCTTTTGATACAATAGAGGCTCTTTCAAGTGTACTTTCTAAAACATCAGATGAAATTGAAATTTTGGTTGAATACTCTGTTGGGATTGCACTTTTGTAATCAAAAAACTTTCCAGAAATAAGTGTAAGTATTACAGTTGTTGAACCTATTTCAAATGTTGCTTGGTTTTCAAAAAACGATACTCTTACCTTTTCTGGCTCTTCAATGTCCACTATCTTTGTAATATCATCTAAGTTCTCTGCAGGTACAATTTTCGAAAAATTTCCCTCAACTGCAACTGGTTTTATCTTGCATATAGCAAGTCTGTGACCGTCCATACCAACAAGGTTTACAAAATCATCATCTTCTTTTTCGAATAATACACCTGTAAATGTCGGTCTTGTTTCATCCTTCGATGTTGCAAATATTACCTTATCAACAGCATCGACAAACTCGCTCGCAACAAACTCGCAAAAACTCTCAGAAGGCTTCCTGTCCATCTTTGGAAAATCAAGCGGGTCTAAGCTTGGAAGCCTAAACTCTATCTTCTGGCTCCTGATTTTTACCTCGTTTTCTTCCTTTATAACCTCTACATCACCGCTTGGCAGTTTTTTGACTATGTCAGAAAACAGTTTTGCTTTTAAAAGTGCTGCCCCTCTTTCTAAAATCTCTGCTTCAAATTCTGTTTGCATCTGCATTTTCATGTCGTTTGTGGTAAATATTATCCTATCTTCAGCTTCAATTAATACACATTCTAAGATTGATGTTACCTTTGTTGATGCTGCAGCAGATATTACCTTGGAAATATTATCTTGTAGAACTTCTTTATCCACAACAAACCTCATTTTTTTTCCTCCTTTTTTTATATGGGGGTTTTATGTGTACACCATAAAACAAATCTATTAGGAGTATTCACAGTAATAGCTGTGGATAAGTTAATAACAACGTCAAATACTTGCGAAATTTAAGGTTTTGGGTGTATATATCCCTGTTGATAAATTTTAAAGTTTTCAACCAAATTCACATGTGAAAATTAAAATTCACACAAAGTTATCCACATGTTATTATTCTCTGTGGATAAGTCTTTTTTTGATTGTTTCAACAGCATTTTTTGTATTTGAATCTGTGTTGATAAGTTCCTTAATTTTTTCACAGGCGTGAAGTACCGTTGTATGGTCCTTTCCGCCGAACGCCTCGCCTATTTTTGGAAGCGATACGTTTGTAAGCTCCCTTGCTAAATACATGGCTATCTGGCGCGGGAATGCTACGTTTCTTGACCTTCTTGATGATTTAAAATCTTCAAGCCGAATACCAAAATAGCTTGCAACCTCTGCCTGGATATCTTCTATTGTAATCTCTTTTTTTGTGTTTGTGTCAATGAATTCTTTCAAAGCTTTTTCGGCAAGATCTAATGTTATCTCTTTGTCAGGTGCCATAAGCTTTGAATATGCCAGGATCTTATTTAAAGCACCTTCGAGCTCTCTTATGTTTGTTTCAATCTTTGATGCGATAAACTCTAAAATGTGCTGTGGAACTGGAGTTCCTTCAAGCTGGCATTTTTTGCTCAGGATTGCAATTCTCGTCTCAAAGTCTGGCGGTTGAATGTCTGTTATAAGACCCCATTCAAAGCGGGACCTTAGCCTATCTTCTAACGTGTTTATCTCTTTTGGTGGTCTGTCTGACGAAAGTATTATCTTCTTGTTTGCCTCATATAGTGTGTTAAAGGTGTGGAAAAACTCTTCTTGTGTTCTTTCCTTTCCGCCCAAGAACTGAATGTCATCAATTAAAAGAACGTCAACGTTTCTGTATTTGAGTCTGAACTCATCTGTTTTTTCGTCTCTTATTGCGGCTATAAGCTCGTTTGTAAATATCTCTGATGTAACATACATAACCTTTGTACCTGGATAAAGCTTTAGAACATGGTGACCTATTGCGTGCATAAGATGAGTTTTTCCAAGCCCGACTCCACCATAAATAAAAAGTGGGTTGTAAGTTCTTTCTCCCGGTGGTGTTTCCGCCACGGCCAGTGCTGCAGCATGTGCAAGTCTGTTGTTATTCCCAACAACAAACGTTTCAAAAGTATATTTAGGATTTAGCTGTGTTACTATCTCTGTTTTTTCGTCTTGCTTTGGTTTTAAAAACCTTTTATACTTTTCAACCTCGTCAGGTAAAATTACTTTTATGCTCAAATGCGGTGAAAATAGTTGCCTTAAAGCATTTAAGATAACAAGTGAATACCTGTTTATAACTATATCTCTGTGGAAATCTGCAAATGATTTTAAAATCAATGTATCGTTGTCATCAAAACAAAGAGGTACAAGTGATTCAAACCATGTGTTGTATGATATATCTGTCGGACTTGGATTTATTTCTTTTTTCACAGCCTCCTTTACCTTTTCCCACACTTCATTAACATCGTATTCAACCAT